>JBQTJO010000184.1:0-11017 GCA_052387015.1 Gemmatimonadota bacterium | reverse complement strand
ACCACTTGCGCGGTAGAGTTACGACTACGGTTACGGTTCCGGTTACGGTTACGGTTCCGGTTCCGGTTCCGGTTCCGGTTCCGGTTACGGTTCCGGTTCCGGTTACGCTTCCGGTTCCGGTTACGGTTTACGGTTACGGTTACGGTTACGGTTACGGTTACGGTTACGGTTACGGTTACGGTTACCGTCACCGCAAACCTGTCACCGCTACCGAAAGGGCCCTTGCGCGCCGCCCGTACCCACGACTACTATGCACTCCATGAACAAAGCGATGCTCCACGTTATGTGCATGTGCACCTGCGCATGTATGGCTTGTCCGCCCCGAGGCGGAGCCGGTCGTGGAGGATCTTTGTACCGCAGCTAAATAGCTGCCGCACATGAACTTCACCCCGGCCCGCCAATGCGCGGGCCGGGGTTTTTTTGACGCCATGCATGAGCGTGATATCGATCGAGCTGGACGCGCGGGTGCGCGCACGAATAGGCGGCAATGTGAGCGCCGCAGGGCCGCGGGAAGCCTGCGGGCTTTTGGCCGGATACGTGGAAGCCGGCTGCGTGCGCGTGCGCCGGGCGCTGCCGTGCCGGAACGTGGCGCCGGCGGAAGCGCGAGGGCATCGCTTCGAGATCGATCCGCGCGCGGTGCTCAACGTGCGGCGCGCGCTGCGACCGACCGGACAGAGCATCGTCGGATTCTATCATTCGCATCCGGACGGCTCGCTGCGGCCGTCGCTGACCGACATGGAGTACCTGTGCCTCTGGCCGGACACGGTCTGGCTGATCGTGTCGGGGCGAGCGGGATCCGCCGGAGACATGCGCGCATGGTGGCTGGACGCTTCACCAGTCGGCGCGGCGCGGGAGCTGAGCTTTACGAATGGCACACCGAGTAACGGAATCGGCTGCACCTGATATGAGCATGAACGACGTCGTCATGTGTTGTTGTATGTGCGCGGCGGCCTGTAGCCAGGCCGTGAGCGGGGGAGTGTATTGTCCGGATTGAGCGGAACCGGACGAATCACACGGCCCGGCCACGGCGATCCAAACGTCGTGGCCGTCTTTCTTTTGACCAGGTAAGGCCAATGAGTGTCACACCCGAAGTCGAGCTGAGCGAAGTCGAGAAGATCAAGGAGGAGAGCCGCGGGCTGCGCGGCCCGCTCGATGAAGAGCTCGAGAACGATGCGACGCATTTCAGCGACGAAGCGAAGACGGTCCTGAAGTTCCACGGCTCGTACGAGCAGGACGACCGTGACCAGCGGCGCGCGCGCAAAAGGGCCGGTCTCGAGCCCGCCTACAGCTTCATGACGCGCAGCCGCATCCCGGGCGGCGTGCTCACCGCCGAGCAGTACCTGGCGCACGACGATCTCGCCACGCGCTACGCAAACGGCACGCTGCGTGTGACCACGCGCCAGACCATCCAGCTGCACGGCGTGCTCAAGGGCGACCTTAGGCGGACGATCCGCTCACTCAACGATGCGCTCGTGAGCACGCTTGCCACCTGCGGTGACGTCAATCGCAACGTGCTGAGCTGCGCCGCGCCGCTGCCGGATCGTTTGCGTGCGGAAGCGCTCGATGTCGCACGCAGCATCTCGGATCATCTGCTTCCGAAGACGCGCGCATATCATGAGATCTGGATCGACGGTGAGCTCACGGCCGGCGGCGAGCCGGAACCGGATCCGATCTACGAGAACCGCTACCTGCCGCGCAAGTTCAAGACGGCGATCGCGTTCCCGGAAGACAACTGCACCGACATCTACTCCAACGATCTCGGCTTTCTCGTCATTCACGACCACGACCGGCTGATCGGCTTCAACGTGCTGGTCGGTGGCGGCTTCGGCCAGACGCATGGCAAGGAAGACACGTATCCTCGCCTGGCCGATCCGCTCGCATTCGTCACGCGGGATCAGGTGCTCGACGTCGCGACCGCGGTGGTGCTGACGCAGCGCGACTTCGGCAATCGCGAGAACCGCAAGCGTGCGCGCCTGAAGTACCTGATCGACGAGCGCGGTCTCGAGTGGTTCCGCAGTGAGGTCGAAGAGCGACTCGGCTGGACGCTGACGCAGCCGGCGCCGGTGCAAGTGACCGGCAGCCACGACCATCTCGGCTGGCACGAGCAGGGCAGTGGCGAGTGGTTCTACGGTGTATTCGTCGAGAACGGGCGCATTCAAGAGGAGCCGCGCGCGGTGCTGCGTCGCATTGTCGAACAGTTCCGTTTCGGCGTGCGGCTGACGCCTCAGCAGAACCTGCTGCTGACCGATATCCCCGAGAAGCGGCGCGCCGAAGTCGAGCGCATGCTGAACGATCACGGCGTGCGCGATCTGACATCGATCTCCACGGTGCGACGTTTCGCCATGGCCTGCCCGGCGCTGCCCACCTGCCCGCTCGCGCTCGCCGAGTCCGAGCGCGCACTGCCCGGCATTGTCGACGAGCTGGAAATCGAGCTGAACGCACTCGGCATCGCCGATGTGCCGCTCACCGTGCGCATGACCGGCTGCCCGAATGGCTGCGCGCGTCCCTATACCGCCGACCTGGCATTCGTCGGCCGCTCGCTCGACAAATACGTCGTGTACGTCGGCGGCAACCTGGAAGGCACGCGGCTGAACGTGTCGTATGCGGACCTGGTGCCGCGCGCGCAGCTCGTCGCGACCGTGCGGCCGCTGCTCGAGCGCTTCGCGCGTGAACGCGCGGCCGACGAGCGACTCGGCGATTTCTGGCATCGCGTCGGGCTGCCGTCATGAGCGCGCCTCGCGAAATCCTGAACTGGGCCATGCACACATACGCGCCGGATCGGCTGGCGCTCGTGTCCGCATTCGGCCCCGGCAGCCTCGTGTTGATCCACGTGCTCGCCGGCCTGCGCGCGCGTGTGCCGGTCATCTTCATCGACACGCTCTATCATTTCCCCGAGACGCTGGAGCTGGTCGAGCGCGTGCGGTCGCGCTACGACCTCGACCTCCAGGTAGTTCGCCCCGCGCCGACGCAGCAGGCATTCGAGGTGCTGCACGGCCCATGGCTGTGGCAGCGCGATCTCGACCGGTACCAGCAGCTCACGAAGATCGAGCCGTTCCGCCACGCGACGTCGCATTGCGAGGCGTACATCACCGGACGACGTCGTGATCAGGTGACCACGCGCGCCGATCTCGACGTCATCGAGTTCGGCACGCCGGTCAGGATCAACCCACTCGCATCGTGGACACGCGCGCAGGTGTGGACGTTCATCCGCGTGCACGACATCCCGTACAACTCACTGCACGACGCCGGCTACACGAGTGTCGGCGATGCACCGCTCACTACACCCGTCTACGCAGGCGAGCACGAGCGCGCCGGCCGCTGGCGCGGATTGGATCGTTTGGAGTGCGGCATTCACAACCCACCACTATCAAGGAGCGCATCATGACTACGAACACAGTACCCTCGGTTCAGCCGATCACGGAGCGAAGCTACGCACAGCCGGAGGTGCTGGTTTCCACGCAATGGTTGGCGGACCACCTCTATGATGCCGGCATTCGCATCGTCGAATCGGATGAAGACGTGCTGTTGTACGAGGTCGGGCATATTCCCGGCGCCGTCAAGATCGACTGGGTCAGCGATCTGAACGACCCGCTGCAGCGCGATTACGTCCATCGCGAGCGCCTGCAAGCGCTGCTGCGGGCCAAGGGCATCAACCACGACACGACCATCGTGTTGTACGGCGACAAGAACAACTGGTGGGCGACCTACACCTTCTGGGTGCTGAAGCTCTTCGGCATTCAGAATCTGCGGATCCTGGATGGCGGCCGCGCGAGGTGGGAGCAGGAGGAGCGGCCGTTCACCACCGCGACGCCGGCGTATGCTGCCGGAAACATCGAGGTGGCCGAGCGCGACGACTCCAGGATCCGCGCGTTCCGCACGCGCGTGCTCGAGCACCTGGCGCAGAACGGCCAGCTCGTAGACGTGCGCAGCCCGGAGGAATATGCGGGCACGCGGCTGCATATGCCCGACTACCCGAACGAAGGCGCGCTGCGAGGCGGCCACATTCCGGGTGCGAAGAACGTCCCGTGGGCGCGCGCGATCGATCCGGAGACGCACGTGTTCAGAACCGCGGCCGAGCTGCGGCAGATCTATCTCCAGGAGCAGGGGCTGAAGCCGGATCGCGAGACGATCGCGTACTGCCGTATCGGTGAGCGCAGCTCGCACACCTGGTTCGTGCTCACGTATCTGCTCGGCTTCGAGGACGTGCGCAACTACGACGGCTCCTGGACCGAGTGGGGCAACACGGTCGCCGCGCCGATTGAGAAACCGGGGTCGTGACATGGGGACGGTCTATCTGGTCGGTGCGGGGCCCGGTGATCCCGGATTGCTTACCGTGAAGGCCGCGCGCCTGCTGCGGCGCGCGGATATCGTTTTTCACGACGCATTGGTCAATCCCAGGATCCTGGACCTCGCGCCAGCCAGGGCCGAGCGGATCGATGCCGGCAAACGGCACGGCAAGCGCAGCGTCTCGCAGGAGCACACGAATCAGCTGCTGATCGAAGCGGCCGCGCTGTTTCCGGTGGTGGTGCGGCTCAAAGGCGGTGATCCGTTGATCTTCGGGCGTGGCGGCGAGGAGGCGCTGGCGCTGCGCGCGGCCGGTGTGCGGTTTCGCATCGTGCCCGGCATCACTGCGGCGCTCGGTGCGGCGGCGTACGCGGGCATCCCGCTCACGCATCGCGATGTCGCGTCGACACTGACGATCGTGACCGGTTACGAATCGGTGCATCGTCCCGACTCGGAGATCGCGTGGGAGCAGATGGCCGGCGGCTCGGGCACCGTCGTCGTCTACATGGGCGTCACGCGCTTGCGCGAGATCGCGAGCCGCTTGATCGGCGGCGGCCGTTCGCCGCAAACGCCCGTCGCCGTAATCGAAAACGCGACCTGGCCGGAGCAGCGAACCGTTTACGCACAACTCTCGAACATTGCGGCTGAAGCCGAACGCGCCGGCATCGGCTCACCGGCGCTGATCATCATCGGCGAGGTCGCCGGCCTCGGGAAACAGCTGAACTGGTATGAAAACAAAGGCATTGCTGCTGGTCGGGCACGGCTCGAGCTTCGGTCGTGACTCGAGCCAGCCAGTCTATCGCCACGCGGCGCGCATAAGAGAGCAGCGCCTTTACGACGAGGTGCACGTTGCGTTCTGGAAGGAGCGGCCGTGGATTCGCGATGCGCTCGGCCGCATCGATTGCGATGATGTGCACGTCGTGCCGATGTTCCTGGCGGAAGGCTACTTCACGCGCACGGTCGTGCCGCGCGAGCTGGGCTCAGCGCGCGCGTATCATCTGCATCCGCCCATCGGCGTGCATCCGCGCATGGCGGAGCTGGTGCTCGAGCGTGCCGCAGGCACCGGCGTGAATGCGCGTCGTGCAACGCTGATCGTGATCGGACACGGCACCGAGCGTAGTGCGACGTCGTCCAACAGTGTCCTGGCAATCACGCACCATCTGCGTGCGTCCTCGGATTTCGGGGATGTGCGCTGCGGCTTTATCGATCAGTCGCCGCGCATCGAAACGGTCCTCGCCGATACGGAGGCGGCGGAGATCGTGCTGGTGCCGTACTTCATGGCCGATGGCTGGCACGTGCGTGAGACGATTCCCGCCAGCCTGGGCCTTACCGGTAGCCGCACCGAGCGTGAGGGTCGCGCCATCTGGTATACACAGGCAGTCGGCACGCTGCCCGAAATAGCGGGCCTGATTTCCATTTCGAAACACCACACTAACGGGAACGGTCGCTCATGACTATTGAAAGCAGGTCCGGTTCAACGGCTCTGTGAAATCCGAAGCGTATTCTCGAGCATGTCGATGTGCTCGCGCGCCTTTTGCAGCTCGGCCTCGAGCTGCCGGATGCGCTCCCTGGATTCGCTCAGCTCAGCGCGCACCGCCCCGGCGGGTGTCGCGAGCGCTGCAACCCTGGGCGCGTCTTGCAGCTGCTCGCGCAACGCGACTTGCGATATCAGCGCGGATGACAACGCGATCGCCGATTCCTTGCGCAGCCCGCTGATCAGCAGCTTGCGGCCCGAGCTTTCCACGATGACTTCGTGGTGCGTCAGCGTCGCATTCGTGTACGCGGCGGTGATCGACGTGACCGGCAGCTCGAGCTTGCGCAGCCCCTCCGGGCCGCCCTTCAGCAGACCGAGCAAACGCTGACTCGTGACGATCAGCAGCCAGGAGCGGACCGCAAGCTTGCCGCTCTCGATCAGCATGCCCGTGACGCCGAGCAGCACGCGCTCGTCCGCGTTCAGCAGCGCGGCCAGGTGGTTCGCCTCGGGCCGCCCGACCCAGCGCGAGGACTCCGGCAGCTTGGCCAGCTCCTGCTCGAGCAAAACATGATCGACCGGCATTCAGACCTTCCTCAGTCTCAGGTTCACGGCATCCAGCGCCGCTTGCAGCTTCTGGCGCATCTCGCTCGTGTAAGGATTGTACAGCTGCAGGTCCTGAAACAACTCCCATGAATCATTGCAGGTCTGCTCGATCAGCGAACACAGGATCTGGAAACCCTTGGTGTCGATCCCGGTGGGCTGCAAATCGAGCTCGCGCAGAACCCGGCCGGCGTAGTGCGTGACCCCCTGGCTGTAAGCGGCGAGCCGGTCGTGTTCGTCGGGCGAGATTTCGATAGTGCGAATGCCCAGCTCACTAAAGAACCCGCCCCAATCCGTGTAAGCCTCACGGCTGCCCGCGAGTCGCCAGACCACCATCGGCAGGCCGTGCACGCCGCGCGCGGCGGAATCCGGCCCGAACATCGGATGGCTGGCGATCAGCGTCAGGTCGTCGCGTTGCCCGAGCAGCGTAGTCAGCACGTGGGCGGGGTGCACCTTGACGGAGCAGGTGTCGAATACGGCCGTGCCCGGCTTCAGGTGCGGTGCGATGTCGCGCACGACCGATTCGATCTGATTGATGGGCACGCAGAGAAAGATGACGCTGGATGCCGCGCACAGCTCGGGAAGGGGAAGGAACCGTTCCGACGCGAACGGTACCTTGTCGGTGACCCAAACGGCATGGTGAGGCGCGAGAATGTCCGCCCAGAGGCGGCCGAATCGCCCGTAACCGATTATGCCGACGTCCTGTTGTTTCATTGAGCTGTCGTCTCCATGAGGCTCGGTGACAGCATAGTATAACCGACCGGCGGCGAGCGCTCGCTCGCGACGTGCGCGCCGCCGGAGTCACAGCCCGCCATGGTTGGCTGACGCCGGACGCATTAATATGAAAGTATGGCGTATCGCGTGGATGATCAGACGCAACTCGGCCTCGACGACTATCAGGCTCTCCCGGAGAATGACCTCTACCTTGATGAGGTCTCTGGGGGCTATTTGGTGCGCGAGCCGACGCCGGGCGATGCGCACGCCCGCCTGGTGACGCTCCTTTCCTATCGTTTGATGCAGTACGTCGATCAGCATCCTGGCTGCGGGCGTGTCTATACGGAAGGCGGTTTCGTGCTGGCCGAGAAACCGCTGACGCTGCGTCGTCCGGATGTGGCATTCGTGCGGGCCGAGCGCGTGCCGCGCGGATACGTCCCCCACATCTTCCGTGGTGCGCCCGACCTCGCGATCGAAGTCGTATCCCCGAGCAATCGCGCGGGCCAACTGCTGCACAAAATCTCGGATTTCCTGGATACGGGCACGCTGGTCGTGTGGGTCATCGATCCGTCAAAGGAGACCGTCATCATTCACGACCAGTCCGGCATGCCACGTGTGCTGCGCCCACCCGAACGGCTGGACGGCGGCGAAATCCTGCCAGACCTTTCCCTGGACATAGCAGGATTGTTTGCCGATTACTGACCGTATGCCGCGGCTTCAAATTGCAGCAGAATTGCGTTATATCTGAGGTTTGCGGGCGCTTAGCTCAGCCGGTTCAGAGCACCTGCCTTACAAGCAGGGGGTCGGGGGTTCGAATCCCTCAGCGCCCATACAAAATCTGTGGCGATGGAGTTCGCCCGAACCGCGCCGGCTTGCCGGCGCTGATGACTCCTCCCAGGCTTCCGAGCCCTGGGAGGTTTTTTGTTTTCGAGGAGACATGACGAGTCTACTGGTCGCGATCGGCGGCGCGCTCGGTGCGCTCGCCCGCTACGGTGTGGCGGGGCTGGTGCAGGGATACACCGGCGCGCGCTATCCGTGGGAAACCATGCTGATCAACGTGAGCGGTTCGCTGCTGCTCGGCATGGTGTTGCGCCTGTTCGAAGCACTGCCGGTTTCGAGCAGCTGGCGTGCAGCGGTCGCTATCGGCTTCTGCGGCGCCTACACCACCTTCAGCACCTTCAGTTATGAGACCGTGCGGCTGATCCAGGACCGGCAGTGGCTGGCCGCCGCCGGTAACGTGACCGGCAACGTCGTCTTCTGCCTGATTGCAGTTTTCGTCGGTTTTGCGGCCGCGGAGCTGATTCTCCGAGCGAAAAGGGTAGCGCCATGACACACGCGTTCCCGGGCGAGCGCACGCTCATGCGCATCTTCATTGGTGAGAGCGACAAATGCGTCGAGGGCGAGTACAAAGGCAAGCCGCTGTATGAAGCGCTGGTCGCCATCTTTCGGGAGCGCGGCTTTGCGGGCGCGACCGTGTTGCGCGGCGTCGCCGGCTTCGGCGCATCCGCGCGCATGCACACTGACAAGATCCTGCGCCTCTCGATGGATCTGCCGCTCGTTATCGAGGTCGCTGAAACAGAGGAAAAGATTCAGGAAGTCCTGCCCCTGCTGGACCAAATGATTGGCGGGCTGCTGACGCTCGAGAAGGCGCGTGTGATTCTCTACCGCGAGGGCTGACGTAGCTCGCGGCGGGCGCCTGCCAATTCAGTTCAGCCGCCACACACGCATCTTCTCCCTCCTTAGCGCTACTGCGGCCAGCTGTTGCAGTGTTCTTTCCAACTCGGCTGCCTTTGCTTCCAGTTCGTCGGCACGCGCATTCAGGCGCGCCAGCTCGCGTTCGTAGAACGCGATTGCATCCAGATCCATTGTGCCCTCCGATATGTTGGGCTCCAATGAAGCACTTCAGTTGCGACTTGGCCATAGCAGCATCGGCCGGATTCAATTCGACGAAACTACGAAATTACGAAGTTACAATTACGAAACCTGGGTCGGGTACGAACTGTGGACCCGCGGTGCGCGAGGGGCAGCGCCAGGATCTCCAATGTCCCCCTATCTCCACTGCGTTGCCCTCTGCGTTGAACACCTCGCGCCGGAACCGCGAACACTTGCCGGCTACAGCACCAGCGCCATGGCCGTCGCCGACGCCGGACACGCGTGCTGAAACTCACCGGTCGCGCGAATCGGATCGGGGACTGCAGCGCGCGTCGTCGTCTGAAAACCGAAATTCGGGAAATAACCCTCGGCGGTCGTGGTCAGCAGATACAGAGCCGAGATCGAACGCGCCCTCGCATCTTCGATCAGTCGGTCCACCAGCCGCCGCGCCACACCATGACTCCGCCATTGCGGCTCGACCGCGACCGACCGCAGCAATCCGTACTCGCCGCACCACTCCATCCCCGCCACGCCGACCACGTCCTCGCCGTCCTCGGCAACCAGGAAACCCGTCAGCGTCTCGCGCACGCCGGTCGTGGGCAGCCCGGCCGCCTCCAGCAGGTGCTCGATGCGCGCGCAATCGGTTACTTCCGCGCCCCGAATCTTCACGTTCAAACCTCCGCTCTTGACTTATCAAAAAAAGTTGATACATTTCCAACATGAGCCTGACACGCACAAATGGCAAGAAGCTGGTGACGCTTTTTCATGCGCTCTCTGACGAGACCCGCCTCGAGATCGTGCGGCGGCTCTCCAGTGGCGAGAAGTGCGTCTGCGATCTGCAGGACCTGCTCGACGCGACGCAGTCGCGGCTTTCTTACCATCTCAAGACCTTGAAAGATGCGGGCCTGGTCACCGACCGGCGCGAGGGGCGCTGGGTCCATTACTCGCTGGTGCCGGGCGCGCTCGAGACGCTCGGCGCCTTCGTCGGCGATCTCGAGGCGGCCGCGCTCACCTGGTCCGCTTCATCAGATGGTTGCTGCTAAAAAATTTTGCCGTAACATATCAAAAACCCTTGATAGGATAACGCCATGAGCACCGATGTGAAAGCCGTCGTACGCGAAAAGTATGGGCAGGCCGCCCTGGACGTTTTGGCCACCGGAGAGAAGGGCAATTGCTGCGGGACCGGTTCCTCGTGCGGGTGCGGACCCGATCCGATCACGCGGGATCTGTACGATACCATCACGACTTCGGCGCTGCCGGCCGAGGCGGTGCTCGCGTCGCTGGGCTGCGGCAATCCGACCGCGCTGGCCGAGCTGAAGCCGGGCGAGGTCGTGCTCGATCTGGGCTCCGGCGGCGGCATCGACGTGCTGCTGTCCGCACAGCGGGTCGGCCCGACCGGCCACGTGTATGGCCTGGACATGACAGACGAGATGCTCGCGCTCGCGCGCCGCAATGCCGAAGCAGTCGGCGCTTCCAATGTCGAATTCCTGAAGGGCGAAATCGAGCACATTCCGCTGCCCGACAACAGCGTGGACGTGATCATCTCGAATTGCGTGATCAATCTCTCGGCCGACAAGCGCAAGGTGCTGAAAGAGGCGTTCCGCGTGCTGAAGCCGGGCGGCCGCTTCGCGGTCTCCGATGTCGTCGTGCGCGGCGACGTGCCGGCGGAGGTCCGCCGCAGCATGGAGCTGTGGGTGGGGTGCGTGGCGGGTGCGCTGGAGGAAGGCGAGTTCCGGGCTCTGCTCGCGGAGAACGGCTTCGAGGCGATCGACATCGAGCCGACTCGCGTGTACGGCGTCGAAGACGCGCGTACTTTCCTGGAAGAGGCGGGACTGGACGTGAGTGCCTTCGAACAAGAGATCGACGGCCGCTTCATGGCCGCATTCGTGCGCGCAACCAAGCCGCAGGCGCCCAGCTGCTGCGGCCCGACCTGCTGCGGTAACTAGCCTGCTAGTGTCCCGTCCCGTAACTTCCTTGGCATTCGAGGGCCGCTGCATCCCGCATCGCTGCGTTGCTCCTCCTCGAAATAACGCTGCTATGCCTTCGTCGTCGCGCCTTGCGTTGCGGGCGCAG
>JBQTJO010000183.1:0-12813 GCA_052387015.1 Gemmatimonadota bacterium | reverse complement strand
TCATGAGCGCGTATTCGAAGGCGTAGCGCACCTCGCGTTCGGCTCCTAACCTGTTGATGATCATTACCGATTCGGCGTCCGCTTTCGGATCCTGAGCCATGCCGTTGTAGTGCTCGAAGCCGACGTACAGGCCTTCCGTGTTCTCGCGGATCAGCACGAGATCGATGTCGCTGTAGCGGCCGCCCTCCACGATGGTGCGGGCCGGCCGCACGTTCGCGTACAGGTCGAATTCCTTGCGCAGCGCGACGTTCACCGAGCGGAAGCCGGTGCCGATCGGCGTGGTCAGCGGCCCTTTCAGCGCGACCTTGTTCGTGCGGATCGACTCCAGCGTCTGATCCGGAATCGGCGTATGGAACTCCTGCACGGCGGCCACCCCGGCCAGCCGGTTATCCCATTCGATGTCGACGCCGGCTGCCTTCAGCACCTCGAGCGTCGCAGCCGTGATCGACGGCCCGATGCCGTCGCCCGGAATCAGTGTAACCACCCGGCTCATGTTCTTACTTGTCTCCTGCTGGTTGACCGCCAAAGGCGCGCGCGAACGCCTGCGCTGCGGTTGCGACGGCGGCATGGTTGCCGGCGCCGGGCTCGACGCCGGTGATGACGCCGAACCAGATGACGTCGCCATCGGTCGGATCGATCACCGCGGTCGCGATGTTGAGAACCGCGGTCGCCGCATCAGCGCCGACGAACTCGGCAGCCACCGGGATCAGCGCGACGTTGGCATTCAGCACGGCCGCCAGGCGCGCCAGATCCCCGAACAGCGGATCGCCAATGCGCCTGACCTGCGCGCGCTGGAAGCTGCCGACCGCGAGCGCGCGTGGATCCAGGTTCAGAGCAGGGGATCGTGCAAGGGTGCGATCGATGGTTTCCGGCAGCAGCCAGCGCGCGCGCTGCGCGCCCTGTTGTAGCCAGTAGGCGATCTCGGCGTCGAGCGCGGCGCGCTCGACCGGCCAGTGCCGCGCGCCGGCCTCGGCCGAGGGTACGGTTCCGTTCTGAACCGGGAAAACCATGACGGTCGCGGCGCGCAGCGAGGGCGCCGAGGCCGCGCCTGGCATAGGGGGCGCCGTCTTGATACCACCGCAGCCCGCGAACACGAGCGCGAGCAGAAGTGTGATAGGCACAGCCGATCCCGCCTCCGCCTCCGCCTCCGCCTCCGCTCCCGCTCCCGCTCTCATAGCAGGTGGCCGCCGTCGACCGGAATGACCGCGCCGGTGATGTGACGCGCGCGCTCGGAGCAGAGAAAGACGACGACGTTCGCGACGTCCTGCGGGCCTCCCAGCCGGCCGAGCACGGTGCGCTCGCGCGCGCGATCCAGTACTTCGGGCGGTACGCCGGCCGTGAGCCGGGTCGTGCGGATGTAACCGGGTGCGACCGCGTTGACGTTGACGTTGGAGGGTCCCAGCTCGACCGCGGCGGAGCGGGTCAGGCCGAGAATGCCGGCCTTGGATGCGGCATAGTTCGCAAGCCCGAATTCGCTGCGGATGCCGTGGATCGAGCTGACGTTCACGATTTTACCGTACTGCTGCGACCGCATGATGGGCGCGACCGTGCG
The DNA here is from genome assembly GCA_052387015.1 of Gemmatimonadota bacterium. Classification (GTDB taxonomy): domain Bacteria; phylum Gemmatimonadota; class Gemmatimonadetes; order Longimicrobiales; family RSA9; genus CBJLQC01. The sequence goes on along the minus strand of JBQTJO010000183.1, from coordinate 11,261 downwards.
GATCATGTTGAAGGCGCCGGTCAGATTGGTCTGCAGGACTTCTTCCCAGTCCTCGTCGGTCATGCGCCAGAGCGCGCGATCGCGCGCGACCCCCGCGTTGTTGATCAGAATGTGCGCACCGCCGAGCTGCCGGACGGCCTCCTCGACGAAGCTTTCGACCAGCGTGCGGTCGCGGATGTCACAGGACCGGCACAGCACCTTGACTTCCATCTGCAGCAGCTCGGCAGTCGTGCGCTCCGCCTCCTGCTCGATGCGGCCGTCGCCGTCGTCGAGATAGTTGAACGCGATGTGCACGCCGTTGCGCGCCAGCTCGAGCACGATCGCGCGGCCGATACCGGTCGCGCCGCCGGTTACGACCGCGCAGGTGCCCCGCAGATCCTCCTGGATGGCGAGCGACTGGGGTTGGCTCTGGGTTTCGACGACTTCGGCGAGAAACTGCTCGACCGCGGCATCGGTCTGCTGACCGCCCGCAACGGCGGGACGCGAGCCTTCGCCTCTGCGCCCCCGTGAGTCGATGTCCGGCACCATTGAGGCAGGATGCCGGTCGGGCTGTTGGGTGTCAAGCCAAAATCAACGCGTCGCGGCTTTCGTTTCGGCGTGATGCTTGATGGTGCGCCCCTCTACGAGAAAGACGACTTCCTCCGCAATGTTGGTCGCAAGGTCCGCGATGCGCTCGATGTTGCCCGACACCAGGAGCAGGTCCATGCCGGCGGTGATCTTGCGCGGGTCTTCCATCATGTGCGTGAGCAGGATGCGGAAGTTGTTCTCGTGCAGCTCGTCGACACGATCGTCCCGTTCGACCACCGCGCGCGCCAGCTTGGCGTCCGCCACGATGAAGGCGTTCAGCGCATCGCTCAGCATGCCGTTCGCGACGCGCGCCATCTCTTCCACCTCCGGCAGCACCGGAAAGGGCGCGGTCTTGAGCAGCCACTCCAGCTCCTCGGCAATGTTGACCGCGTGATCGCCGACGCGCTCGAGATCGTTCGCGATTTTCATCGCCGCCATGATGAAACGGAGGTCGCGCGCCATCGGCTGCTGCAGCGCGAGCAGGTTGACGGCCATATCGTCGACGGCCAGCTCGGCCTCGTCCAGGGTTTCGTCCCTGGCGATCACCGCGCGCGCCCGCTCGGAGTCGCGCTCCAGCAGCGCCTCGACCGCGCCCCGCACCTGCTCCTCGGCCAGCCCCGACATCGCGACCAGCCGCGACTTCAGCAGCTCCAGCTCTTCTTGAAAATGCCGCATGATCATCCAAACCGTCCGGTGATGTAGGACTCGGTGCGCTCCTCCTTCGGATTCGTAAAGACCGCCTGGGTCGGTCCATACTCGATCAGCTCGCCCATATAGAGGAACGCTGTGTAGTCGGAGACGCGTGCCGCCTGCTGCATGTTGTGGGTCACGATGATGACCGTGTAGTCCTGCTTCAGCTCGTAGATCAGGTCTTCGATCTTCTGAGTGGCCAGCGGATCGAGCGCGGATGCGGGCTCGTCCATCAGCAGGACCTCGGGCTCGACCGCCAGCGCGCGCGCAATGACCAGCCGCTGCTGCTGCCCGCCCGACAATGCGAGTGCGCTCGCTTCCAGCCGGTCCGAAACTTCATCCCACAGGGCCGCCTGGCGCAACGATTTTTCGACCAGCTCATCGAGACTGCCCCGGAAGCCGTTGATGCGCGGCCCGAAAGCCACGTTGTCGTAAATCGATTTCGGGAACGGGTTCGGCTTCTGGAACACCATCCCGATGCGGCGCCGCACGTCGACCGGATCCACCTCCGGAGCGTAGAGGTTCTGGCCGTGATACAGCGCCTCGCCCTCGACGCGCGCGTCGGGGATCAGGTCGTTCATCCGGTTGAAGCACCGCAGCAGCGTGCTCTTGCCGCAGCCCGAAGGACCCATGAAGGCGATCACCTTCCGGTCCGGGATGCCGATCGTGATGCTGCTGATTGCCTTCGTGCTGCCGTACAGAACCGAGAGCTCACGCGTCTCCAGGTCGACTTCGGCCGGATCGAATTGGAGAATCGACGACATTAATACTTTCTCATGTATCGGTTGCGCAGCAGGATGGCGATCGCGTTCATGGTCAGCAGCACGATCAGCAGCACGATGCTGGCGGCGGCCGCGGCCTCGTGGAAGCCCGCCTGCGGCTTCGACACCCAGTTGAAAATCTGAATCGGGATGACCGTGAACTGGTCGAGCGGATCGCTGGGCACGAACGGCACGAACGCGAGTGCGCCGATCATGATCATCGGCGCGGCCTCGCCGACCGCGCGCGACAGCGCCAGGATCGTCCCGGTGAGCACACCGGGCAACGCCTGCGGCAGCACGTGGTGGCGAATGGCTTCCCAGCGGGTCGCGCCCAGCGCGTAGGCGCCCAGGCGAATCGAACTCGGTACGGCCTTGATGGCTTCCTGCGAGGCGATAATGATAACCGGCAGGATGAGCAGCGCGAGCGTCAGCGAGCCCGCCAGGATGCTGCGCCCCATTTGCGCGAACTGCACGAAGACGGCGAGTCCCAGGATGCCGTAGACGATCGACGGCACGCCCGCGAGGTTCGCGATGTTCATCTGCACGAAGCGGGTGAAGCGGTTGTCGGGTGCATACTCCTGGAGCCAGATCGCGGTGCCGACTCCGAGCGGAAACGACACGAACGCGGTCAGCGCGAGTGTCCAGATCGAGCCGTACAGTGCGGGCTTGATGCCCGACCGCGCGGCGAAGCGCGAAGGGAAGCCGTCCAGGAATGCCAGCGACAGGCGCGCCGCGCCATCGCGCACGATGTCGAACAGCAGCACGGCCAGGAACACGACACCGACCACGGTCGCAAGCAGGCTCAGGGTCGCGAACAGCTGACCGATCAGGTGCCGCCGCCTCATTCGTATACCTCGCGATAGTGGCGCAGCACCAGATTGCTGATGATGTTCATGGCCAGCGTTAGCGCGAACAGCGCGAGCCCGACCGCGAAGATCGTCTTGTACTCGAGCGACCCGTGCGGCGTCTCACCCATGCTGACCTGCGCGATGTAGGCGGTCATGGTCTGCACGCTCTCGAGCGGATTGAGCGTGAGCTTCGGCGTCGCACCCGCCGCGATGGTCACGATCATGGTTTCACCGATGGCCCGCGAGATCGCGAGGATGAAGGACGCGACAATACCCGAGAGCGCCGCCGGCACGACCGTACGCGTGGCCACCTCGAACCTGGTCGCGCCCAACGCGTAGGCGCCTTCGCGCAGCGCACGCGGCACCGCGCTCAGCGCGTCTTCCGAGAGCGACGACACCATCGGAATGATCATGATGCCCATCACGATGCTCGCGCTCAGCGCATTGAAGATTTCCGTCTGCGGCCAGAAGACGCGCAGCAGCGGGGTCACGAACGTGAGCGCGAAGTAGCCGTAGACCACGGTCGGAATACCCGCCAGGATCTCCAGCACGGGCTTGATGACGCTGCGCACGCCGCTGCGCGCGTATTCGCTCAGATAAATCGCACTGAGCAGGCCGAGCGGCAGCGCCACAAGGGCCGCGCCGAGTGCGATCAGCAGAGAGCCGGTCAACAGCGGCAGCACGCCGAAGTGTCGCGGCTGGTACATCGGTGTCCATCTCGTGCCGGTCAGGAACTCGATGGGCGAAATATCGGCGAAAAAGCCGGCCGCTTCGGTGATCAGCACGATCACGATCCCGAGCGTCGTCAGAATCGAGATCATGCTGAACGCGGTCAGGATCGCGGCGACCAGGCGCTCGCGGCGACGCCTACTGCGCTGGCGTGCCGGTCTGGCCAAGCTTGCTCAGTCCTTCCTGATACTGCGCGTCCTCGAGCGCGACATAGCCGACCTGCGGCACCAGCGCTGCGGCGTTCTCGAGATAGAACCTCACGAACGTCTGCACCTCAGGCCGCTGCAAGGCGGACCTGCTCACGTAGATCATGAGCGGTCGCGAGAGCGGCTTGTAGATGCCGTTCTTGACGGTTTCTTCAGTCGGCATCACGCAGCCCGCGCCGCTATCGACGCCGATGCCCTTAAGCCTGGAGGCGTTCTCCTGGTAGTACGCGTAGCCGAAGTAGCCGAGCGCATTCGCATCGCCGGCTACGCCCTGCACCAGCACGTTGTCGTCCTCGCTGGCCGTGTAGTCCGCCCGGCTCGCATCCTCCTCACCCATGATCGCTGCCGTGAAGTAGTCGAAGGTGCCCGATGCGGTGCCGGGTCCGTACAGCTTGATCTCCTGATTCGGGAACCCCGCACGCACATCGGACCAGCGCTCGACCGTGCTGCCCGGCTGCCAGATCTTCTTCAGCTCCTCGGTCGTCAGGCATTGCACGAAGGTGTTCGCCGGATTCACCGCGACCGTGAGCCCGTCGTACGCAACCGGCAGCTCGATGTATTCGATGTCGTTTGCCGCGCACGCCTGTTGCTCCGAATCCTTGATCGGCCGCGATGCATCGCTGATGTCGATACCGCCTGCGCAGAAGCGCTGGAAGCCGCCGCCCGTGCCCGAGAGGCCGACCGTCACGCGTACCGCGCCTTCATGCGCGGCCATGAACTCTTCCGCGACCGCCTCGCTGATCGGATACACGGTGCTCGAGCCATCAATGCTGATCTGCCCGCCCAGCCCGCCGCCTTCGCCTTGCTCACCGCCGCCCCCACACGCGGCGACCAGGAAGGCTGCCGCCAACAGCGTCGAGTACGATTTCATCGCGAACTCCTTCAGAAGTAGAACTGCGCCTGGGCGCGCAGCGCGTTTTCGTGCGCGAACCGCTCACCGCCGGGCAGATAGAAATCCCAGTTCAGCATCAGCCGGTTGCGGCCGTGGAAGTAGAGATTCACGCCCGGCGTCAGCAGCAACGCGTCGTCGTCATCGATGAGGTCGCTCGGGTCACCGTGACTGATGCGGCCGGCCAGCTCGAGACCTTCGGCGCGTTGGCCTGCGAGCGGCACGAAGTACGCCGCGACCGCCTGCGCTCCGAAGAAGTCGCCGCCCTGATCGCCGAGGCTCGTGCCGCTCGAGACTTCCGCGAGCAGGTGCAGGCCGGCACGACGAAAGGCACCGATCTCGATGTCCGCTTCGTAGGCCGTGCCATCGGACTTGCCGAGACTCGTTCTGAACTCGCGATGGCTCGCGGCTGCGCCGAACGTGACCGGAACTGCGGTGGCGAGCCGGTACGTAACCCGGCCGGACCAGGATTTGGCATCGTTGTCATCCGGACGATCCGCCCCAGCGCCGTTGAACACGCCCGCATGGTAGCCAAACGATCCGGCGGCGCCGTGCACCGACGCACCGAGGTCGTAGCTCTGGTAGCCCTGAATCTCGAGCAGCTCCTGCTCCTCGCCAGGCAGAACGCTCGCGCCGAGGCGGCTCAGAACGCGCGGAAATCCGGCCAGACTGTCGCCCAGCGCGAGCGCATCGTCGAGACCGCGGATGCGCACGCCGCGCTCGATCATCGGCCAGGTCGACGAGCTGGTGAGCTGGAGCAGACTGAACGGCTTCTTGAATTGCCCGACCCGCAGCTGGAAAGCCGGCGCGAAGCCCAGATTCATGTAGGTATCGCGCAGCCGCAGCCGTCCCATTGCCAGCTCGGCCTCGATCTTTCCGTCGATCCACTCGTCATACTCGAGCTCGGTGGCGAGGCGAACGCGGCGCGTCTCGAACAGGGTTGCAGGTATGGCTCCCGGTGAGAGCCCGGCGGCACGCAGCTCCTGCTCATCGACGCTGGTCGTGCTGAACTGCATCTGGGCGCGGCCGCCGAGCTTCAGCTTGACCGAGCCGGCCTGGATGGACTGTGCACGAAGGGGGGCCGACAGCGAGGCTGTCAGCAGGACGATCTGCGCTATGCGCAACACGCGCATCACTTGCTCCGGTTGAGGTCAATGCTTCACTGACGCAACGGAGTTTAGTATGCGAGGGCGGGCCCTTCGCTACGATCCTGTAACGGTTTTGTAACGGACCCGGAATCAACGGATGATTGCGGTGACGGTGTCGGAGGCCCCCCGCCTTAGCGGCCGATGAGCCTGATCGGCCCAGGCGAGAAAGAGACGGACGGGCCCGCGCGCGACCGGCGCGAGCGTCCATTGATAGCGCAGCGAATCGAGCGCGACGATATCGGTGGCCGCCGGCATGTGCTCGACACCATCGATCCAGGCGTGCAGATGATAGCTCGCGCTGCCCCAGCCCGAGGCGCGCAGCTCGAGCGGGCGGGTGGAGGCGAAGCGCACGACCAGCGGCGAATCGACTGCCGCGCCGAACTCGGGCTGGAGCACCGCCAGCTGCGGTGCAGGCTGGCGCGCCGCATCCCGCCGTTTCTTCGCGGCATAGGCCAGTCCCGCCAGCAGCACGCAGGTGAGCGCGATGCCGATCACGACCGGCAGCAGATTCGAGCGTTGCGGTTCAGACATTCTCCACGATTTCCGGCAGTCGCACCTTGATTGACGTTCCCTTCCCCAGCTCGCTTTCGGCGACCACCTCGCCACCCATGCGTTCGATCAGGTGTTTTACAATCGAGAGGCCGAGTCCGGTTCCGCCCTGCTCGCGCGAGCGCGCGGGATCGACCCGGAAGAAGCGCTCGAAGATACGCGGCAGCGCATCGCTCGGAATGCCGATACCGGTGTCGCGCACCTCGATTTCGAGCTTGCGAGCGGCACCGCCCGCACCGGCCTGATGGACCAGTGTACGAACGCGACCGCCTTCCGGCGTGTACCGGATCGCATTGTCATACAAGTTCGAGAGCACTTGGCGCAGGCCGTCAGGGTCGGCGCATGCGGTCGCCGGCGCGCCGGCGATCTCGAAATCGATGCACTTGCGCCGCGCGTTCTCCTCGAACGCGGACCAAACATCCTGCGCAAGCGACTGCACTTCCACCCTCTGAAGCATGGGCTGCCAGCCGCCCGACTGCAGGCGTGAAAGATCGAGCAGCTCGTCGACGACGCGCTGCAGGCGCGTCGCGTTGCGATGGATCACGTTGAGGAACTGGAGCTCGAGGTCGCGCGGCACATCTTCAGCCAGGATGGTCTCGGCATAACCACGAATCGCGGTCAGCGGCGTCTTCAGCTCGTGGCTCACGTTCGCGACGAAATCGCGCCGCACGGTTTCAAGACGGCGCAGCTCGGTGAGATCGACCACGCTGATCACGGTGCTGCCAGCCTGCTCGTGTCCGCCTCGCAACGGCTGGGGCGAGACCAGGAGCTGGCGTCCTTCGATCACCACCTCCGTGCCCGGCATTGCTTCGCCGCGCGCGCTCCGCTCGATGATCTCGCGCAGATCGATGTTCCGGATCAGAGATGAAGCCAGCTTGCCCTCCGCGTTGACCGGCAATCCGAGCAGCGCGCGGGCCGCGGCATTGACGTGCATAAGGCGCGCGTCCGGAGAGACCTGCACGATGCCTTCGGTAATGGATTCGAAGAGGCCGAGCACGCGGTACTGCTCGGATTCGGAGCTGCGCGTGCGCGCGTCCAGCTCTTCGAGCACCGAGATCAGCGCGCCGCGCAGCGCCTGAATCTCGGCCAGCTCTCCCGGATGGGGCTCACTCAATGCACGAATGCGAGCGGCCAGACGCAGATCGCGCCGAAGCTGCCGTAACGGTGCCAGCATATAGCCGGAAAGCGTCCACGCGACCAGCGCGGTGGCGGCGATCAGCAGGATGCCGATGGTCCAGACGGCACTGGTGCTTTCGGGAATCGCGCCGGGATACGCGTCCGCGAGGGACTGCCGCACGACGTCGACAATGAGAATGACCGCGAGGACGCTGAGAGCGGTCATCAGCGAGGTGAGCAGGACGCGCGCGCTCAGCCGTCCGCGCACGATTTACGCTTCCTGCTCTTCGGCCCGGAATCGATAACCGAAGCCACGCACCGTCTCGATCCAGTCGCCCGCCTCACCGAGCTTCGAACGCAGACGCTGCACGTGCATGTCCACGGTGCGCGTCTCGATGCGCGCATGCACGTCCCAGGCACCTTGCAGCAGCTGCTGCCGGTCCTGGACGCGGCCCCGCCGCTCGAGCAGTGAGACCAGCAGCCGATACTCGGTCGGTGTCAGGTCCACCGGCCGGCCATTCACGGTGACGCTGGTCGCATTGAGATCGACGACGATGCCGCCGCCGCGCAGCGTCCGCCCCGCGCCGGAGACCGGCGCTGCCTGCGCGCGCCGCAGCACGGCGGCCACACGCAGGACCAGCTCGCGTGGACTGAATGGCTTCGTGAGGTAGTCGTCGGCCCCGAGCTCGAGCCCCTGGATGCGATCCGCTTCCTCACGCCGCGCCGTGAGCATGATGACCGGAACTTCCGCCATTTCCGGTCCGCTTCGAATCTGGGCCAGCACGTCATAGCCGGAAAAGCCGGGCAGCATGATATCCAGCAGGATCAAATCGGGGCGTTCGGCTGCAATGGCGTCGAGCGCTTCCTGCCCGCCTTCCGCCGTCCTGACGCGGTAGCCCGCGCGCGTGAGGTGATACGCGATGAGGGCCGCGATGTCGCGTTCATCCTCGACCACCAGAATTCTGGCGGGGACCGGTTTCGCCGCCGGCTTGCTCATGCGCGGTAACTTATCGATTCCTCTGGCGTTTGCACATCGATGCGATTAGACTCGCCGCGTACTTATGCGCGCGCGATTATCATGGCCATTGATCAGACCAGGCTCGACGCAGATGAATTGCGAGAGGCGTGGAGCCTGCTGCCGCCCGAGGACCGGGCCGAAGGATTTCGCCTGCTCGCGCGCGGCGAGGCCGAGGATTTCTTTCTCGATCTGCCGGCCGCCGATCAGTACGACCTGCTGAACGCTCTGCCCCATTCCGAGCGGCGGCTGTGGCTGCGCCTGCTCGCGCCCGACGACGCCGCCGACCTGATCCAGCAAGCCGAAGAAGATGAACGCCGCCGCCTGCTCCAGCTCCTGGACGGCTCGACGCGGCGCGAGGTGTATGCGCTGCTCGCCTACGAAGAGGACGAGGCCGGCGGACTCATGAGCGCGCGCTTCGCGCGCGTGCGTCCCGACATGAGCGTGGATGAAGCGATCAGCTATCTGCGCCGTCAGGCACTCGGGCAGATGGATGTCGAGACGCTCTACTACATTTACGTGCTCGACAACGAGCAGAAGCTGCTCGGGGTGCTGTCCTTCCGCGAGCTGTTTTCCGCGCCCGGCGATCGCCAGATCCGCGCGGTCATGAATACCGACTTCGTCGCCGCGCCCGATGAGCTGGATCAGGAGGAGGTCGCGCACCTGTTCGCCGATTACGACCTGGTCGCGCTCCCGGTCACTGACGCGAACGCTCGCATGGTCGGTATCGTCACCGTCGATGATATCGTGGACGTCGTCGAAGAAGAGACGACCGAAGACGTGCAGAAGTACGGCGGCATGGAAGCGCTCGAGGATCCGTATATGCGTACGCCGTTCTTCGAGCTGATGAAGAAGCGCGTCGGTTGGCTCTCGCTGCTTGCGGTCGGCGAACTGTTCACCGCTACCGCGCTCGGCTTCTTCGAATCCGAGCTCCACAAGGCAACCGTGCTCACGCTATTCATCCCGCTCATCATCAGCAGCGGCGGCAATTCCGGCTCACAGGCATCCACGCTGGTGATTCGAGCCATGACGGTCGGCGAGGTGCGCTTGCGCGATTGGTGGCGCGTGGCGCGCCGCGAAGTGATGGCCGGCTTGGTGCTGGGCTCGATTCTCGGGTTGATCGGATTCCTGCGCGTCATCGGCTGGCAGGCGCTCGGCCTCAGCCACCACGAGCACAATGTCCTGATTGCGCTCACCGTCAGCTTCAGCCTGGTCGGCGTCGTGCTCTTCGGCACCATGGCCGGCTCGATGCTGCCCTTCCTGCTGCGCCGCGTCGGCTTCGACCCCGCCAGCGCCTCCGCGCCCCTGGTCGCTACGCTGGTCGACGTGACCGGTCTGATCATCTACTTCGTGGCGGCCATCCTCCTGCTAAGTGGTACTCTGCTTTAGCGTTCCGCGCCGGTAGGCGTGCGACTTGCATGATTGCTGTGGGGACTCGTGCGCCCTGTTTCCGCGTACGATAGTGATTTGAACGGTTCGGCCTTCGATGGCCGCGAAGAATTGACAGTCCTCGCGCTTGCGCCTGGATTGTCGTGCAGGAGGTGGTACAGGTGAAAACGCGCGTTCTGGTCGCGGATGACGAACCGTCCACGGCAGAGATGCTCGCGCTCATGCTGGGTTTTACGGGATACGATGTGACCCGCGCCTATGATGGAGCGGAGGCGCTCGAGCTGGCACGGACGGTCGATCCGGATGTGCTGCTGCTGGATGTGCGCATGCCGAAGCTGCAGGGCACGGATGTGGCAAGGCGCGTGAAAGCGGATCCCAAGCTAGCGGGCAAGATCGTCGTGCTGTTCAGCTCTGCCGATGAAGACGAAGTACAATGGCGTGCGAGCGGCGCGGACGCGTTTCTGCGCAAGCCGATCGATATTCGCGGTTTGCCGGCCGTATTGCGCAGACTGCTGGCGGAACGAGCCAAGCCGACCAACAACAACAAGAAGAACTAGTGTCCCGTCACTAGGCGCGGGTTCCGGAAAGCTCCAGCACACGGGCCCACTGTTCCGGCGTGACCGGTTGTACGGCGACACGCGGCATTTTAACGAAGCTCATTCCCATCAGGACCGGATCGGACTTCAGCTCCGATAGCTGCAGTGGTCGTTTCAGCGCTTTGACCGGCTGTACATCGACGACGACGCGCTCCGCGGCTTTCGGGTCCGGTCGTGGCGTGCTCGTCACCCTGGCGATGCCGATCAGCGCCTTGTCGGGCGCGGTGTGATAGATCAGCACGCGATCGCCGACCGACGTGGAGCGCAGATTCTGCTGGGCGCGTGGGTTCTTGATGCCGTCCCACGCGGCTTTGCCCTGCTCGTGCAGCTCGGTCCAGCCGAAATCCTCGGGATCCGCCAGGAACACCCACTGTCGGCTCATGGCATCGCCTCGCAGCACTTGCGCAGCTCGTCCTCGGTGAGCGTGTGATCCGTGGCCTTGGCCAGCTCGAAGACGCGCTTGCAGAGCTCGTCGTCATCCGCGTTGTAGCCCTTCTCGCGCAGCCAGTACTTCACGTTGGACATGCCGCTGACGTGACTGATCTCGATGACCTGCTTGCGGCCGACCATGCCGGCCGGGACGCCCGAGTAGACCATGTCGGCGAGCCAGTCGTCGCCTTTGTTGCGCGCCTTGATGATGGCAGCGGCGTGCACGCCGGTGCCGGTGCGAAAGGCGTCGGGTCCGAACACCGGATAGCTGGTGGGGATCGCGACGCCGGTCGCGCGCGAGACGGTCTCGACGTAGCGCGGCAGCGCGG
>JBQTJO010000182.1:0-3045 GCA_052387015.1 Gemmatimonadota bacterium | reverse complement strand
CGGGCAGCAGCTGCGCGAGCTGGGCGCCGTGCGCGTGGGCATCAGCGCGGGTCCTGCTTTGCCGCCAGTCCCGCCTCCGCCTCCGCCTCCGCCTCCGTTCGACAGCATTTTGCCCAATACCGCGTCCCCGCCGGATACGGTATCTTTGTTCCGCTAATGCGTTTACGGGTTCAAAACCGATTCTTGCGCGTGGCCGCGCCGGTTGCGTTGGCGGGCGTCTTCGTGCTGGCGTGGACGCAGCGCGACCGTTTCACGCCGGTCGACGCCGGCAGCCGCGCGCCCGCGTTCTCCGCGCTCACGCTCGACGGCGACACCTTCAGCATCGAAGCCGCGCGCGGCAAGGTGATCGTGCTGAACGTGTGGGCGACGTGGTGCGCGCCCTGCCTCGCGGAAATGCCGGCGCTCGAGCGCCTGCATCAGAAGTTTCGCGGCCGGCCGGTCGAGGTGATCGCGGTGAGCGCGGATCTCGATCCGGCGCCGATCGAGCCGTTCGTGGAACAGCTCGGCCTCACCTTTCCTGTCATTCACGATCGTGAGCGCGTGCTGGAGAACCGCTACCTCGTGCACGGCCTGCCCACGACGTTCGTGATCGATACGGAGGGGCGTATCGTGCGGAGGGTGCTGGGCGCTCGCGTCTGGGACGACGCCGCGCACGCCGCGCTCATCGAAGAGCTGCTGAGCGAGACATGAGCACGCTCGTTCTTGGCATCGAGACCTCGTGCGACGAAACATCGGCCGCGGTGCTGTGCGGCGAGCGGGAGCTGCTGAGTCACATCATTCTCTCGCAGGACGTCCACAAGGTCTACGGCGGCGTGGTGCCCGAGCTCGCCTCGCGCGCGCACCTGCGCGTCATCGATGATGTCGTGACCAGCGCGTTGAGTGATGCCGGCGTACCGCTCGCTGACATCGATGTGTTCGGCGTCACGGCCGGGCCCGGATTGATCGGCGCGCTGCTGGTCGGCTTGACCTGGGGCAAGGCCGCCGCGTTCGCGCTCGACAAGCCGCTGATTGCCGTGCATCACATGGAGGCGCACATCTTTGCGACGTCGCTCGAAAACGACGGCGCGCATCCGCCCTTCGTCGCGCTGCTGGTTTCCGGCGGCCATACCATGCTGCTGTGGGTGCCGGAGTGGGGACGCTACGAGCTGCTGGGCGCGACGCGCGATGATGCGGCCGGCGAGGCGTTCGACAAGGTCGCGAAGATTCTCGGACTGGGCTATCCGGGCGGTCCCGTCATTCAGAAGGTCGCGCAGGAAGGCGATGCCGAGCGCTTCGGCTTTCCGAAGCCGATGCTGCACGGCGGCCAGACCCGCGAAGATGCGGACTACTACGATTTTTCGTTCAGCGGCCTGAAAACCTCGGTGCTGACGCGCGTGCGCGAGCTCGAGGCGGCCGGCTTGCTGGAGGACGAGGTGCCGAGTCTTGCGGCGTCGTTTCAGAAGACAGTCGTCGACGTGCTGGCCGGCAAGACCATGCGCGCGGTCAGGGAAAAGCGGTGCGCGCGTGTCGTACTCGGTGGCGGCGTGGCCGCGAGCCAGGCGCTGCGTGCCGGCCTGAAGGAGGCGCTCGGCGAGACCGGCGAGCTGTACTACCCGTCGCTGCGGCTCGCGACCGACAATGCGGCAATGATCGCGCGCGCCGCGCGATTCCGCTTCCAACGAGGCGAGGTTGCCAGACTGGATGTTACGGCGCGCGCGGATCTGCCGTTTCCCGGGCTGGTCACGGCATGAACATTTTGCAGATCTCCGACCTCCATTTCGGGCCGCACTATCATCCCGAGGTCGGCGAGGCGCTGCTGCGCGCGGCGCGCGAAATCGAAGCCGACGCGATCGTGGTGAGCGGCGACTTCACGCAGCGCGCGAAGCCGGCCGAGTACGAGGCGGCGCGCACGTTTCTGGGCGAGCTGCCGGAGCTGCCGACCATCGTCACGCCGGGCAACCACGACGTGCCGCTGTATCGCGTGTTCGAGCGGCTCTTCGCGCCGTACCAGCTGTACCGCCAGCACATCGCGCGCGAGCTGGACACGGTGCACCGCTTCGAAGAAGCGGTGATCGTCGCGCTCAACTCGACCGCGCCGCTGCGCGCGATCGTGAACGGGCGCATTCGCCGCTGGCAGCTGGATTTCGTGGCCGAGGCGTTCGAGAACGTGCCGGAAGACGTGGCGCGCATTGTCGTCGCGCACCATCACTTCGCGCCGGCGCCCGATTACGAGGGCGGGCAGGTCATGCCGCGGGCCCGGCGCGCGCTCGATCGCTTCAACCGGCTGAAGGTCGACATGATCATCGGCGGGCATCTGCATCGCGCGTACATCGGCAATTCGCTGGACGTGTATCCGGGTGCGGACCGCGAGCACGGCATCATCATCGTTCAGTCGGGCACGACCACCTCGCGACGCGGCAGGGCGCGCGAGGCCGAAAAGAATTCGTTCAATCACATTCGCGTCGCGGAAGGCGCCATCAGGGTCACGCATTACATGTATTTCAGCGACGTCGCGGGTTTTGCGCCGGTGAGCCGGCATCTCTTTCCGCGGGCCGGCACGCATTATCTGCGCGAGGCCGCGCTGTGAAACGGGTTGCCCTGTCGCTGCTATTGCTGGCAGCCGGCGTGACCGGATCGGCGGGCGCGCAGGACACGCCGGAGGTGCGCGAGATCAGCTTCGCCGGGGCGCGCACCTTTGATGAGAGGCTGCTGCGCGCCGCGATCGTGAGCGATCAGACCCGCTGCGATCTTTTCCTGCTCTGCCTCTTTGGCACCGGCATCGACCGCCATTACGTGGACGAGATCGGCCTGAGCGGCGACCTCGTGCGCCTGCGCATGTTCTACTATCAGCGCGGCTTCCGCGAAGCGGCGATACGGCTCGACACGCTCGGCAGCGACAAGGGGCTCGAGCTTCGCTTCACCATCGATGAAGGCCGGCCGGTGCAGGTCGCGACGCTGGCGGTGACCGGCGCGGAAGGTCTGGGCGGCGCGCTGCCGCTCGCGGTCGGCCAGCCGTTCAGTCTGCTGGACTACGAGATGGCGCGCGATACGCTTTCGGCGCGGCTC
>JBQTJO010000181.1:0-5619 GCA_052387015.1 Gemmatimonadota bacterium | reverse complement strand
GTCGCGCGGCGATTTCATGACCGCGGCGTGGCTGATCGTCTGGGCGGCGGTCGCCGACACGATCGACGGCCGGGTTGCCCGCTACACGCAGACCGGCAGCCGCTTCGGCGAAGAGCTCGACTCGCTCGTGGACGCGATCAGCTTCGGCGTCGCGCCCGCTCTGATCATCTACTTCCTTTTCCTGGACGAGACGCAGTGGAGCTGGGTCGCGTCCTTCTTCTACGTCACGGGCGCGGTCATCCGGCTCGCGCGCTTCAACGTCGACCAGGCCGGTCACGCCAAGGTCGCCTTTCATGGACTGCCTTCGCCGTCCGCCGGTATTCTGCTCGCCACCTTCTATCCGTTCAGCCAGACGGAATTCTTCCAGATCTACTTCGCGCAGTGGGCCTGGCCCACCATCATGACGACGATGCTGTTCGTGCTGGCGCTGCTCCTGATGAGCCAGGTGCTGTATCCGGTCGTGCCGAAGTTCGGGTTCAGCAATTTCAGGGGTTTTCTGGTCTTCGCGTGGATGCTGCTGCTGATCGGACTGGCGCTCTGGATACCGGCTCTGTTCTTCTTCCCGCTGGCGGTGGCGTATGCGGCGTACGGCGTGCTGAAGCTGCTGGTGCTCGGGTTCTTCGAGCGGTTGCCGGAAAAGGACCCGATGCTCGATGTGGAGGAGGGCGACGAAGCGGGCGCCGAGCTGCGCGACATTAGTTACGCCGAGATTTCGCCCCGCCGCGGTCTGCTGCGTAGAGGACGTCGCCGCGGCCGGGGCCGTCGGCGCGAGGATGAGCACTGAGAGGGGTGAGAACGTGAATGAGTATCGGGTGGAAGTCAGGGTGACGCCCCGCGCTGGGCTGCTCGATCCGCAAGGCAAGGCGGTGCTGGGTGCGCTGCACGCGCTCGAGTTCCCGGAAGTCGACGACGTGCGTGTCGGCCGCCTGATCGTAATCAGGCTGCACGCCGCTTCCGAACCCGATGCGCGCGCGCGTGTGGACGCGATGTGCCGGCAGCTGCTGGCCAATCCGGTCACGGAAGATTACGAGATCGCGCTGGAGGTCGCGATATGAGCGTGCGCATGGCGATCGTCACGTTTCCCGGCTCGAATTGCGATTACGACTGCTTCAAGGCGGCGGAGCTGGTGGGCATGGAGCCGCGCTTCGTGTGGCATCGCGAAGCGTCGATCGGCGCCGCGGATGTGGTCGTGCTGCCGGGCGGCTTCAGTTACGGCGATTATCTGCGCGCGGGCGCGATCGCGCGCTTCAGCCCGATCATGCAGGACGTGGTGCGCTTCGCCAGCAGTGGCCGCCCCGTGCTCGGCATCTGCAACGGCTTTCAGATTCTGTGCGAGGCCGGGCTGCTGCCGGGCGCCCTGGTGCGAAACGCGTCGCTGAAGTTCGAGAGCAAGTCCGTCTTCATGCGGGTCGAAAACAGCGAGACGATCTACACCAGCGAGTACGAGGATGGCGATGTCCTGAGGGTCCACATCGCGCATGGCATGGGCAACTACGTCGCCGATCAGGCTGTGCTCGAGACTCTCGAGAGCGAGAACCGCGTGGTTTTCCGATACGTCGATGCGGACGGCGTCGAGACCGATGCGGCCAATCCGAACGGCTCGCTGCACAACATTGCCGGCATCATCAACGCGCAGGGAAATGTGCTGGGTCTGATGCCGCACCCCGAGCGTTCGATGGAAGCACTCCTGGGCGGCGGCGCTGACGGCCGTGGCATTTTCGAGTCGCTGCTGGCAGCACGGCAGCAACTGGTGTCACTGACATGACGACCACGCATCTGGGCGAGCCCGAGATCACGCCCGACCTCGTCGCGCAGCACGGCCTGACCGCAGACGAGTACGCGCTGATTCTCGACATCCTGGGTCGCGAGCCGACGTATACGGAGCTGGGCGTCTTCAGTGCGCTCTGGTCGGAGCACTGCGGCTATAAGAACTCGAAGCCGCTGCTGCGGCGGCTGCCGACCCGCGCACCCTGGGTGCTGCAGGGACCGGGCGAGAATGCGGGCGTCATCGACATTGGCGACGACTACGCGATCGCGTTCAAGATCGAGTCGCACAATCACCCGTCCGCGGTCGAGCCTTATCAGGGCGCAGCTACGGGGGTCGGTGGCATTCTGCGCGACGTGTTCACAATGGGCGCGCGCCCGATCGCGGTGCTCGATTCGCTCCGCTTCGGCTCACTGACGCGGCCGCGCGTGCGCTATCTGTTCGGGGGCGTGGTCAAAGGCATCGGCGATTACGGCAACTGCGTCGGCATCCCGAATCTGGGCGGCGAGGTCTATTTCGACGACGCGTACGAGGGCAACCCACTGGTCAACGCGATGGCGATCGGGCTCATGCACACACAGGACCTGATCACCGCGGTTGCGGAAGGCGTGGGCAATCCGATACTGGCGGTGGGCGCGCGCACGGGGCGCGACGGCATTCACGGCGCGACCTTCGCCAGCGAGGAGCTGACCGACCGGAGCGAGGCTCGCCGGCCGCAGGTCCAGGTCGGCGATCCGTTCACCGAGAAGCTGCTGCTCGAGGCCTCGCTCGAGCTGATCAAGAGTGGCCACATCGTGGGCATTCAGGACATGGGCGCCGCGGGACTCGCGTCGTCGTCCACGGAAATGGCGGCGCGCGCGGAGACCGGCGTCGACATCGATGTCGCGCTGGTGCCTACGCGCGAGCCGAACATGACGCCGTATGAGATTCTGCTGTCCGAATCACAGGAAAGAATGCTGGTGGTCGCGAAGCAGGGTCACGAGTCCGATGTGATCCGGATTCTCAACAAGTGGGAGCTGGAAGCCGCGGTGATCGGTCGTGTGACGGACGATGGCATGTACCGCGTGCGCGAGAATGGCGAGATCGTCTGCGAGATCCCGGGCGAGCCGCTGGTTCACGGGTGTCCTGCGTACACCCGTGAAGGACGCGAAGCTGAACAGATAAGGACGCTGAGACAATGGAAGCCAGGTCCGCATGAGCTGGAGCTGCCGCATCCCGCGCGCACGCTGCTGCGGCTGCTGGGCTCGCCCAACATCGCGTCTCGCGCGTGGATCTATGCGCAATACGACACGACGGTCCGCACCAACACGGTGATCGAGCCCGGCGGCGACGCGGGTGTGCTGCGCGTGCGGGGCACGGATAAGGGTATTGCCGCATCGGTCGATTGCAACGGTCGCTACGTCTACCTGAACCCGCGGCGCGGCGCCATGATCGCCGTGGCCGAGGCGGCGCGCAACGTGGCGTGCGTGGGCGCGCGGCCGCGCGCGATCACCAATAACCTGAATTTCGGTAACCCGCTGAAGCCCGAGGTTTACTACCAGCTGCGGGAGGCAGTGCTCGGAATGGGCGAGGCGTGCAGTGCGTTTCACACGCCGGTCACGGGCGGCAACGTGTCGCTCTACAACGAGAGTCCTACGGGCGCGATCTATCCGACGCCGACGGTGGGAATGATCGGCGTGCTCGATGACATCGAGAAGCACGTGCGCTCGCGCTTCCGCGACCCGAACGACGCGATCGTTCTGCTCGGCGTCAATACGGACGAGATCGGCGGGTCCGAGTATCTCAAGGTCAGCCACGGCAAGGTTGCCGGCGACGCGCCGCATGTCGATCTCACGGCCGAGAAGGCGCTGCAGGATGCGATGATCGCGATTGCGGATGAGCGGCTCGCGCACAGCGCGCACGATTGCGCGGAGGGCGGCCTCGCGGTCGCGATCGCCGAGTGCTGTATCATGGATCGCGAGCGGCTGCTGGGCGCCACCGTGCGCTTGCACGATGAGCTGCCGGCCGCGGCCCTGTTGTTCGGTGAGGCGCAGGGCCGGATCGTTGTTTCCTGTGCGCCGGGCAACCTGGAACGGGTCTTCACGCTCGCGAAACGGCACGGCGTTCCGGCTCGGCAGATCGGGAGCGTCGGAGAAGTCGGCGCCTCGCTCCGGATTTCGGGCGCCGGAGTATCAATCGAGCTGCCGGTCGCGCAATTGTCCGAGGTCTGGCGCGAAGCCATTCCCCGGCTCATGGAACGGCCTCTGTCGGCGTAATGAAAGCGATGCTTCGAGAATGTGTGGAATAGTCGGCGTAACGAACCTCGACAAGGCCGCCGAGCTGGCCTACCTCGGTCTGTACGCGTTGCAGCATCGCGGGCAGGAAGCGACCGGGATTGCCGCGGTGAAGGACGGCCGGGCTACCCTGCACAAGGCGCACGGCCTGGTCGTGGACGGCGTGGACGAGGATGTGCTGCGCACGCTGCCCGGCCGCACGGCGGTCGGACACACTCGCTACTCGACGGCGGGGGGCGCAGGGCTGATCAACGCGCAGCCGATCACCGTCCGCTATCACCAGGGTGACCTGGTGCTCGTGCACAACGGCAATCTCACCAACGCGCAAACCTTGCGTGACGAGCTGGTACGCGAAGGCTCGCTCTTCCAGAGCACCGTGGATTCGGAAGTGATCGTGCACCTGATCGCCCGCTCGAGATGCGAAACGCCGGACGAGCAGGTAAGGGATGCGTTGGCGCAGCTGGTCGGCGCGTTCTGCGTCATCATCACCGTCGGCGACGCGCTGTATGCGGCGCGCGACCCCTGGGGCTTCCGCCCGCTCGTCCTCGGCCGCAAGAGCGGTGGTTTCGTGGTCGCGAGTGAAACCTGCGCCCTCGACCTGATTGGCGCCGAGCTGATCGATGAAGTGGGGCCGGGCGAGATCATCAAGGTGCAGGATGGAGAGCTAACGACGCTGCCGCGCCTCGAGCCGGTCGGCGAGATCGCACCCTGCATTTTCGAGCTGGTCTACTTCGCGCGACCCGACTCCAAGGTGTGGGGTGTCTCCGTCGACCGCGCGCGGCGCGCGTTTGGCCGGCAGCTCGCGCGCGAACATCCTGTCCCGGCCGACTGTGTATTCAGCGTGCCCGACTCGTCCAACAGTGCCGCCCTCGGCTATAGCGAGGAGAGCGGGGTTCCGTTCGAGCTGGGTCTGATCCGCAACCATTACGTGGGGCGCACGTTCATCCATCCGACGCAGGCGGGTCGCGATTTCCGGGTCCGCATCAAGTACAACGCAGTGAAGGAAGTGATTGCGGACAAGCGCGTCGTCGTAGTTGATGATTCGCTGGTACGCGGCACCACGAGTCGCGGCCTGATTGCCATGATTCGCGAAGCCGGCGCCAGAGAAGTGCACTTCCGCGTCGCCAGCGCGCCGGTCGTTTCGCCCTGCTACTACGGCATCGACATGCCGACGCGCGAAGAGCTGATCGGCGCGAACAAGACGGTCGAAGAAATACGTCGCCATCTCAACGTCGACACCTTAGGTTACTTGTCGAGGGAGGGCATGCACGCCGCGGTGGCCGATCACGGACCCTTCTGCGATGCATGCTTCGGCGGACGATATGCCGCTCCTCTCGTGGATCTCGAGGGCGGATTGCCCGTCCTATCCCACTGCTGAATGAATCAACAACAATTGGAACAAGTCATTGCGGGACCGGTGGTTGCTCCGGGCCACTTGCTAAGCGGCGCCGCGTTCAGCGAGCCTGTTCGTGTGGAGACCGTCCAGCCGGCCGGCAATGGGATGCTCGTGCTTGGCGTAGTGGGTGTTCAGTCCGAGCGGTTCCGGCGCGTGACGCTTTCGGCGGACCAGCTTGCCGCACT
>JBQTJO010000180.1:0-5280 GCA_052387015.1 Gemmatimonadota bacterium | reverse complement strand
CGCTCGGGACGATGATGATACCGCGCTGCAGCCGGGTAGCCTTCCGAACACTGTCGGCGTTCAAGCAAGCTCCTTTCCGGTCAGACGACGGTGCAGCTCGAGATAACGCGCGGTGGTCTCTCTGATTACGCTATCCGGCAGATCCGGCGCCGGCGGCTGCTTGTTCCACTTGCCCTGTTCGACCACCGATTCCAGATAATCGCGCACCGGCTGTTTGTCGAGCGAAGGCTGTGAGCGTCCCGGCTGATACGTCTCCTCCGGCCAGAAGCGCGAGGAGTCCGGCGTCAGCACCTCGTCGATCAGGAGCAGGTTGCCGTCCGCGTCGTGGCCGAACTCGAATTTCGTGTCGGCAATGATGATACCCGCCCGCTCGGCGACTCGCCGTCCTTCCTCGTAAATGGCGAGACTGCGGTCCCGCAGCTGATTCGCCAGCTCCGCGCCGAGCTCGTTCACCACGCGCGAAAACGGCACGTTCTCATCATGGCCCTGCTCGGCCTTGGTTGCCGGCGAAAAGATCGGCTC
This sequence comes from Gemmatimonadota bacterium, assembly GCA_052387015.1. Taxonomy (GTDB): domain Bacteria; phylum Gemmatimonadota; class Gemmatimonadetes; order Longimicrobiales; family RSA9; genus CBJLQC01. The sequence continues at coordinate 4,758 of JBQTJO010000180.1, read as the reverse complement.
CGGCAACGAATCACTCTCGTACAAACCCGGCGGCAGCGCCTCGCCGGCCAGCGTACCGAACAACTTGTACTCGTGCCACGCCGACCCGGCGATGTAGCCGCGGACCACACACTCGAAAGGTATGGGCGTCGTTCGTCGCACCACCATGCTGCGCCGCTCGATCTCCGCGCTCTCTGCGATCTCCGCGGTTAAAAAATGATTCGGCTGGAACCGCCCTCCCTGGGCCAGCCACCATCTCGTGACCGCCGTCAACACGGCTCCCTTGTACGGAATCGTCTGCCGCATGACGACATCGAAGGCGCTGATGCGGTCGGTCGCGACGATCAGCAGCCGGCCGTTGCCGATGTCATAGACGTCCCGCACCTTGCCGCGCCGGACCAGCGGGAAGGGCAGCTCGGTCGAGGATACGCCTGGCGAATACATTACGCTTTCAGCTCCGGTACCGCATCGCTCACCTGGTAGCGCGCCAGCACGGGTTCTACGTGCTCACGAAGAAACGCCTGCACCTGCTGCGCAGCCCGGCCGGTGTGGCGCGCGGGATCCAGCACGGCTTGGATGTCCGCCCGCGTGAGTCCGAACGCAGGATCCGCCGCAATCCGTTCGGCGAGATCGTTGGCGGCGCCGTGATCCTTGACCATGTCCGCCGCCGCGATCGAATGGCGGCGGATGCGTTCGTGCAGCTCCTGCCGGTCACCGCCCGCGCGCACCGCGTGCATCAGAATCGCCTCCGTCGCCATGAACGGCAGCTCCTCGTCGAGATGCCGTTTGATGACCGCCGGCCTCACGACCAGGCCGCCCGATACGTTGTGTGTGAGAATCAGCAATGCGTCGGTCGCGAGATACGCCTCGGGAATCGCGATGCGCCGGTTCGCCGAGTCGTCCAGTGTGCGCTCGAGCCATTGCGTGGCCGCGGTGAACGCCGGATCGATGGTCAGCGCGATGATGTGGCGGGCGAGCGCCGTGATGCGCTCGGCGCGCATCGGATTGCGCTTGTACGCCATCGCCGACGACCCGATCTGCTCCTTCTCGAACGGCTCCTCGATTTCCTTCAGATGCTGGAGCAGGCGCAGGTCGTGCGCGTACTTGGAGCCCGACGCGGCGATGCCGGCGAGACTGGACAGAAAAGCATAGTCCGCCTTGCGCGGATACGTCTGGCCGGTCACGCCGTACAACCGCTCGAAACCCATCTTGCTGGCGACGCGGCGGCCGAGCTCCTCGACTTTGGCGTGGTCGCCGTCGAACAGCTCAAGAAAGGAGGCCTCGGTGCCGGTCGTGCCGCGGATGCCGCGGTAGCGGATCGTTGCGAGCCGGTGCTCGATCTCTTCGACATCGAGCAGAAGATCCTGAATCCAGAGCGTCGCGCGCTTGCCGACCGTCGTGGGCTGCGCCGGCTGAAAGTGCGTGTAAGCGAGTGTCGGCAGCTCGCGATGCTGTGCGGCGAAGCGCGTGAGCGCCGCGATCACCGAGACCAGGCGCCGCAGCACCAGCCGCATCGCTTCGGCGTGCTGGAGCAGCTCACTGTTGTCCGTGACGAAGGCGCTGGTTGCGCCCAGATGAATGAACGGTCTGGCCGAGGGCGCGACTTCACCGAACAGATGAACGTGCGCCATCACGTCGTGCCGAAAGCGCCGCTCCAGCCCGGCCGCGCGCTCGAAATCGATATCGTCGACGTGCGCGCGCAGCTCCGCAATCGCTGCCGCCGGAATCGGCAGCCCCAGCTCGGCCTCGGCCTCCGCCAGCGCGACCCACAGCCGGCGCCAGGTGCCGTGTTTGCGCGCGGCCGAGAAGATCGCGCTCATCTCCTCGGATGCGTACCGCTCCGTCAGTGGATTCTGATAGAAATGGTCGGCGCGGCGCGGGTCAGGCACACCTCCTCTCATATTCCTCGCTTTTCATCGGGCAGCTTCTCCCAGTCCGCCAAGAAGCCCGCAATACCCTTGTCCGTGAGCGGGTGCTGCAGCAGCATGTGCAGAACCTTCGCGGGCATGGTGGCGACGTGCGCGCCGATCAGCGCGGCTTCCACCACGTGCATCGGGTGGCGCACCGACGCGACCAGCACCTCGGTCTCGAAATCGTAGTTTTCGTAGATCTGCACGATCTGCCGGATCAGCTCCATGCCGTCCTGCGAGACGTCATCGAGGCGGCCGACGAACGGCGAGATGTAGGTTGCGCCGGCCTTCGCGGCCACCAGCGCCTGCGTCGGCGAGAAGCAGAGCGTGACGTTGACATTGATGCCCTCATTGCGAAACGCGCGGCATGCGTGCAGCCCGTCTTCCGTGAGTGGCACTTTTACGACGATGTTGTCCGCGATCTTCGCCAGCTCTTTGCCTTCTCGCAGCATGTCCTGCCACTTCAGGGCGACGACCTCCGCGCTGATCGGGCCCTTCACCACCCGGCAGATATCGGCCAGAACTTCACGCGGCGAATGCTCGGCGCCCGCCACTTTGGCCAGCAGCGATGGGTTGGTCGTGATGCCGTCGATCAGCCCCGCGTCCGCCGCCCGCCTGATCTCGTTCAGATCGGCGGTATCGAGAAAGAATTTCATTTCGGATACTCAACGTGTGAAAGAAACAGCCCTGCCGGCGGCGCGGGCGGCGAGGTCTCGAGTCCAGCGCGCTTCGTCAGCAGCCGGTCGATGCCGGAGACAGGACGCCGCCCCAGTGCGACGTCGACCATCGTACCGACCATGTAGCGAACCATGTGATGCAGGAATCGGTTCGCAGTCACATTGAACTGAACGCCGCACGGCCAGTCGCTCCAGTCGGAGCGCGTGACTGTACACAGCTCACCGCGCTCGGGTTGCCCGGCTTTCGCAAACGCCGCAAACGAGTGGGTTCCGAGAAAGCGGCGCGCCGCGGACTGCAGCGGCTCGAGCTCCAGCTTGTCGCGCAGCGGCCAGCACCAGCGGCGCTGAAATGGGGAGAACGCCTCCGGCGCGGTGCCGACGCGATAATAGTAGCTGCGCGCGATCGCGTCGTAACGGGCGTGAAAGCTGGCGGGCACTTCGCTCACCGACGCGATCCAGATGTCGCGCGGGAGGATCGCGTTGAGGGCGCGCAGCAGGGCGGTGGCCGTCCATTTTTCGGGCATGACTGAGCTCGCGACCTGTCCGCTGGCGTGCACGCCGCGGTCGGTGCGTCCGGCCGCGATCACGCTGACCGGCCGGTCCGCCAGCCGTGACAGAGCGGTTTCCAGCTCCGCCTGCACGGTTCGCACGCCCGGCTGAATCTGCCAGCCGAAAAAATCGGCGCCATCGTACTGCAGGACCAGCTTGAATCGCGGTTCTGCGCCTGAGCTGGTCATCGCTCCGGAAACGCGGCGAGAATTTCCAGCACGTGAGCAATGTCGGCCGGCGTGTGGTCCGCGTTCACCTGGAACCGGATCTCGTCGTCACCGCGCGGCACCACGGGGTACGCGAGCCCGGTGGCCAGCACGCCATGCGCGCGCAGATGCGCGACCAGCGCCCTGGTCTTCGCAGTGTCGCGCACGACCAGCGGCGTAACCGGGTGTTCACCGGGAATCGTCTCGAAGCCGAGCCGCGTGAGGCCGTCCTCGAACTGTCTGGTGAGGGCGCGCAGCCGTTCCAGCAGCGCAAGGCCATCCGGGCTGTCGAGCAGCTCGAGCGCCCGGCTCGCGGCGCGCGCTTCGGCGGGGGTGATCGGATTCGAGTAGATGTACATTGGCGATGTCTCGCGCAGAAACCGAATCATTGCGGTGGACGCGGTGACGTAGCCGCCGTTCACGCCGAACGCTTTGCCGAGGGTGCCGACCAGCACATCCACAGGCGGCGCGTGCGTGTACTCCTCCGTGCCGCGCCCGGTCGTGCCGAACGCGCCGACGCCATGCGAGTCATCCACGATGACGACGACGTTCTCTGCGAGCCGCTCGTCGAATCGATGGGCGATCTCCATGATACGGTCAAGCGGCGCATGATCGCCGCGCATGCTGAAGATGCCGTCCGTAATGACCAGCGCGCGCTTCGCTCCTGACGCGACCGCCTTCTCGAGTTCCGGCACCAGCGCCGCCGTATCGTTGTGGCGATAGACCGCCTTCGCGAGCGGGCGCGCCAGTTTCATCGCGTTGATGATGCAGTTGTGATTCAGCTCGTCGCTGATCAGCACCGTCTGATCGGTGGTCAGCGCCGTGATCGTGCTGATGACGGTGGCGTAAGCGGACGAGAAGATCATGGCGGCTGCGCGCCCGTGGAAACGCGCCAGGCGCGCCTCCAGCTCGACATGCGGCGCGTAGGTTCCGCTGATGAAGCGCACCGCGCCCGGTCCGGCGCCGAACTCCTTTGCCGCTGCTTCTTCGGCTGCGATGATGCGGGCGCGTAGCGACATGCCTAGATACGAGTTGGAATTCATGCGAATGAACTCCGTCTCGCCTTCGCCTTCGAGAATGAGGCGCGGCCCCTTCTCGAAAGCCGGCGGAATGACGCGCGTGACGACCGACTCGGCGCCCTTTGCCGTAGCGCGCTCCTCCAGCTCCGCTACCTGCCTGCGCAGCACGTCCTCGAGTTTATTGGTCGGCATACGCTCCGAGCTTCGCACTCAGCTTCTCGAGCATGTCCGCCACCATGGCTTCAGCGTCGTAGCGCGGCTGCCAGCCCCATTCTTCGCGCGCGGCGGCATCATCGAGCCGCTGCGGCCAGGAGTCCGCGATGCGCTGGCGCACCGGGTCGACCTCGTAATCAATCGCGAAACCCGGCACGTGGCGCCGGATCATGCCGGCCAGAGAGCCGGGCGTGAGCTGCATGGC
>JBQTJO010000179.1:0-5708 GCA_052387015.1 Gemmatimonadota bacterium | reverse complement strand
GCCTCCGCCTCCGCCTCCGCCTCCGCACCATTGGTGATCTCGGCGACCCGGGCGAGCCGCTGCACCGCGCGCGTTTCGGCGCGCAGCGCGGCCTCGAGCGCGGCGCTCGGGTTGGCGATCCGGATGCCGATCTGCGTGGCCGGCGGCACGGCGTACTCGGAGCGTAGATTGCGAACGTTGCCGATCAGCTCGATGAGCGCCTCGAGCTGCGCCTCCGCATCCGGGTCCACGCGCTCGGGGTGGGCGTCGGGCCAGCGCGACACCACCAGCGACTTCTCGCGCGCCGCGCCGGTCGTCTCCGGCAGCTTGCGCCAGAGCGTGTCGCTGATGAAGGGCATGAGCGGATGCATCAGCCGCAGGACCGTGTCCAGCACTTCCACCAGAGTCGCCTGCGCGGCCTGTCTGCTGGCCGCGGAGGCGTGCTCATAGAACCGCGGCTTGATCAGCTCGAGATACCAGTCTGCCAGCTCGCTCCAGAAGAAGTGGTAGACGGTGTCGGCGGCCTCATGAAAACGGAATGACTGGAGCGCGCGCGTCGTGCCGCTGACCGCGGCCGACAGGCGCGAGAGAATCCAGCGATCCGCCAGCTCGAGATCCTTTTCGACCTGAGCGACCGGCAACACAGTCGCGTCCTGGAGATTCATGAGCGCGAAGCGCCCTGCGTTCCAGACCTTGTTCGCAAAATTGCGCCCGGGTGAGAATGTCTCCTCGAGATTCTCGTGATTCAGCAGCAGATCGGTGCCGAGGCCCGAGCCTGCAATCACGGTATAGCGCAGCGCATCCGCGCCATACAATTGGACGACCTCGAGCGGATCGATACCGTTGCCGAGCGACTTCGACATCTTGCGCCCCTGCGCATCCCGCACGGTGCCGTTGAGATAGACATCCTGGAACGGCACCTCGCCCATGAACTCGATGCCGGACATGATCATGCGCGCGACCCAGAAGAACAGGATGTCCGCGCCCGTGACGAGCGTCGAGGTCGGATAGAATGCCTTCAGATCCGGCGTCTCGTCCGGCCAGCCGAGCGTCGAGAACGGCCAGAGCCACGACGAAAACCAGGTGTCGAGCACAGCCGGATCCTGGAAGATTTCCGTGCTGCCGCATTTCGGGCAGCGCTCGGGATCCTCGCGCGAGACGATCAGCTCGCGGCAGTCGTGGCGATTGCAGTACCAGACCGGGATGCGATGACCCCACCAGAGCTGGCGCGAGATGCACCAGTCGTGGATGTTCTCCAGCCAGTTCTCGTAGACTTTCGTCCAGCGGTCGGGCGTGAAGCGCACCCGCCCGTCACGCGCCGCCTGGAGCGCCGGCTCAGCGAGCGGCTTCATCTTCACGAACCACTGCTCGGAGAGACGCGGCTCGACCACCGTCTCACAGCGATAACAGTGGGGCACCGAGAGCTTGTGATCTTCGATGCGCTCGACCAGCCCGGCAGCCTGCAGCTCCTGGATCACCGCCTTGCGCGCGGCGAAGCGGTCCATGCCACGGAAGCGCTCCGGCACATTCTCATTCAGGTACGCGTCCGGCGTAAGGATATTGAGCGCCGGAAATTCGTGGCGCTTCATCACCTGGAAATCGTTCGGGTCATGAGCGGGCGTCATTTTGACGGCGCCGCTGCCGAATTCCGGGTCCGCGTATTCATCGGCGATGATCGGAATCAGGCGGTGCGTGAGTGGCAGCTCGATGTCCGCGCCGATCACGTCCCGGTAGCGCTCGTCGGACGGGTGCACCGCGACGGCCGTGTCGCCCAGCATCGTCTCGGGACGCGTCGTCGCAATCACGATGTAGTTGCGGCCGTCCGCCAGCGTGCGTCCGTGCGCGAGCGGGTAGCGGAAGTGGTACAGCTTGCCGCTGGTCTCGTGCGGCTCGGCCTCTTCATCCGACAGCGCGGTCAAACAGCGCGGGCACCAGTTGATGATGTAATTGCCGCGGTAGATCAGTCCCTTCGCGTACAGCCGCACGAACACCTCGCGCACCGCGCGCGAGAGCTGCGGATCGAGTGTAAACGCGGTGCGCTGCCAGTCACAGGAGCAGCCGATGGCGCGCAGCTGCTCGAGAATCGTCGAGCCGGTCTCGTTGACGAACTCCCAGACACGCTCGACGAAGGCTTCCCGGCCGAGGTCGTCGCGCGTCTTCCCTTCTTTCGCAATGATGCGCTCGACCACGTTCTGGGTCGCGATACCGGCGTGATCGGTGCCCGGCAGATACAGCGCCTGGTAGCCCTGCATGCGGCGCCAGCGCGTGAGCACATCCTGCAGCGTGTTATTGAGACCGTGACCCATGTGCAGCACGGCGGTCACATTGGGCGGCGGAATGACGATGGTGTACGGCTGCTCGCCGGCGATAACCGACTCGGCGGACGGATGGAACCAGCCCTGCTCCTCCCACTCGCGGTAGAGAGGTTTTTCGATGGCGGACGGATTGTATCGGGTGTCCAGCGGCTCGCTCATGCGAAAGACTAGCGAGCCGCTGCACCTCTGGTCAATTCAGGATCAATCGCCTTTCAAACGGGGCTCCGTCTCCACGGGCGGCGGCGGACCCGGCTGATCGCTCGCGCGATCGGGCGAGCGCGGCGGCACGGTCGGCGCCAGCGAATTCGCGTTGCTCACGCCGATGCGAACACCCGTGCCTTCGGTCTCTTCAACATCGGTCAGAACGTCGTCGCGATTCGGCTGGAGCGCGCGCGTGAGAATGCTCGTGTGATCGTCGCGCCGGACCGGATCGGTGGCATAGCTCTGCCGCCGCCGGCCGATGCCGACGTTGCCGCCATACCAGCGCGGGCTCTCGCTCGGGGCGCGCACGCGGTTGCGATCGAGCTGGCTCTCGATCGAGCGGATCTCGAGGCGGTTCAGTACGGTATGCACGCCCGGCAATACGTCGATCAGGTCGACGACGTGCCGCGCATCCTCCCGGGTCTCGACGGTGCCGGATACCTCGACCACACCGGTGCCGACCGCGGCAATGTCGATACCCTGCGAGCGCGCGATGTCATCCTCGAGCAGAGCGTGAACGATGCGTTTCTCGAGCCCGCTCAGCTCGAGCCTCCGGCTGACCGGGCCCGTCCTGAGCAGGCGCGAAACGGCGTAGACCGCGGCCGCTCCCGCCACGGCGACGCTGCCGGCGAGCAGCCACCTGGTCGTATCGGTGCGCTTTCTCCGCTTGAACTTCATGCCATCTCCTTGCCTTGACGGTCGGATCCGACGCACTTTCAGCAGGGTGCAAGTCACAGACCAGCCTGCATTTGCACCAGTTGTGCACAGGATGTTTCCCGAACGGATGCCCAAGCGAAGAACTTGCGAAGACGGCGCGCAGTGGCATAAACTTGGATCCCCTCACGATTTGGCTCTCCCCCAAAACGTAAATGCTGGTCGTAACCGGATGGGTGCGAACTTGATGGAAGGGCGGCTCATGCCCCTCAGTGACGTGCTGCGGAGTGACGTGGCCTGGCAAACGCTTTCCGCCGCATCGACATTTTTTGCGCTGGCGATTCGGCCGCGCCTGTTTGCGACCCGCCGCGCCGACCGCACGTCCCAAGCCGCCGCCGAGCGGCTGCGTGCGCTGCTGGACACATCGCATTCCGTTCTGTGTATTGCCGACGGCATCGGCATCGTGCGCGCCATCACGCCCAACGCGGCTCGCATCCTGGGAGCGGCTTGTGACCGCGCCGCCGAACTCGAGCTGAGCGTCGCGGAGCTGCTGCAGGTCGATCAGCCGCAGGAAGTGCAGACCGCGCTCGAAGAGCTGAGCCGCAGCGAAGCGACCGAGTCCCGGCGCTGGACGTTCCGGACGCGTGCGCCGGACGGATCGGTGAGATGGGTGGAGATGATCGGCAGCAACCGGCTGTTCGACCGCGATATCGCCGGTTACGCGCTCGAAATTCGCGACATCACCAGCACGCACGCCGACACCCAGCGCTACAGTCTGGCCGGCACCGCACTCGAGAACTCCCCCGACTCCGTCATCATCACGAATGCGCAGGGCTTCATCGAGTACGTGAATCCCGCGTTCGAGCGCCGTTCCGGCTATCGCCTCGCGGAGCTGCGCGGCCACACGCCCGCGATCCTGAAATCGGACCGGCAGGCTCCGGAATTCTTCCATCGCATGTGGCGCGCGCTCAAAGCGGGCGATGTATTCCGCGGCGACGTCGCGAACCGCAGGAAGTCGGGTGAGATCTATTTCGAGGATCTGCTGATCGAGCCGATTCCGGCGCCGGACGGCACGGTAACGCACTTTCTGTCGATCGGTCGCGACATCACCGAGCAGAAGCGCGCGGAGGACAACGCGGAGAACGCCGCGTTCTACGATCCGGTCAGCGGCATCCCGACTTTCAAGCTGCTGCGCGAGCGCTCCCGCCAGATGCTCGCGCTGGCGCGCCGCCACGGCCATACGGCCGCGCTGCTGCACATCGACCTGAATGGCATGAAGGCAGTGAACGCGAGCCTCGGCCGCGAGGTCGGCGACCAGCTGCTGCGCAAATTCGCCGAGCGCCTCAAGCAGGGACTGCGCGAAAGCGACACGATCGCGCGCCTGCACAGCGACGAGTTCCTGATCCTGCTGAGCGATGTCGCCGAAGAAGACGCGACCGCGCGCGTGGTGCGGCGGCTGAAGGAGAGCGTCGGCCGCCCCTTCCAGATCGGCACGCACTCAGTCAACCTGGGCGTCAGCTTCGGTGTGTCGCTGTATCCGCAGGACGCCACGACCTTCGACGAGATGCTGGAGTACGCCGCGCTGGCCATGAAGCGCGCGCAGACAACCGGCACCGGCTACGAATTCTATCGTAAGGAACTGACCGAGCTGACGCTCGAGCGGCTCTCGCTCGAAGATGATCTGCGCTGGGCTTGGGAGCGCAAGCAGTTCATGCTGCACTACCAGCCGGTCATCGCGCTCTCGACCAACCGCATGATCGGCGCGGAAGCGCTCACGCGCGGCACCATCATCGGCGCGGAAGCGCTCGCGCGCTGGCCGCACCTGGAGCGCGGTGAGATCTCACCGGCGCAATTCATTCCGGTGGCCGAGCGCACCGGACGCATCGTGGCACTCGACCGTTGGGCGATCGCCACCGCGGCACGGCAGGCGGCACAGTGGGCGCAGGAGGGCTGGCAAGGTTGGATCGCGGTGAATCTGTCCGCACGCTCGCTGCACGATGCCGACCTGCCGTCCTACATCGCGCGCTGCTTCGAGACCCACGGCATGCAGCCGGGACAACTGGTGCTCGAGATCACGGAGAGCGCCGCCATGCGCGACATCGAGATCACCGCGCGCATCCTCATGCAGCTCAAGCAGGCCGGCGCGCTGATCGCGCTCGACGATTTCGGCGTCGGTCACTCGTCGCTTGCCTACCTGAAACACTTCCCGGTCGACCTGCTCAAGCTCGACCACAACTTCGTCTCCGGCATCGGCTACGAGCGAAAGCACGAGCACCTGATCGAAACCATGATCACGCTCGCGCACCGCATCGGCGCTCAGGTCGTGGCGGAGGGGGTCGAGCAGGCGGAGCAGCTCGAGTGGCTGCGCGAGGCGCAGTGCGATTATGTGCAGGGGTATTTGCTGGGCCGGCCGCAGCCGGCTGATGGGGTATTCAAGCGATAAGAGCGATGGGAGATGGGTGAGCGATGGGAGCGATGTGAGCGATGTGAGCGATGTGAGCGATGGAGCGATAAGAGCGCGGTTGATCGCTCTCATCGCTCTAATCCCTCTCATCGCTC
>JBQTJO010000178.1:0-2550 GCA_052387015.1 Gemmatimonadota bacterium | reverse complement strand
TACTGGGTCGGTGCTTCAGTCGTGAGCGGCACCCGCGAGGAGATCAAGTAGGGGCCCTGCTCCTGTGTGCCGGGTACAGCGGTGAGAATCGCGCGCGCACGCGCGTAGTCGTAGTACTCGAGCACGGAGTCGACATTTTCGCGCGTCGCTTGTCTCAGCGGCAGATAGAAAACGTTGATCTCGCTTTTCTCGAAGAAGCGTCCTGCATCCCTCGCTGAGACAGTCCTCAGATACGCCTCGATCGCATGGCGGTAGCGCTCGCGTTGCGTGTCGGTTGCCGGCTCGGACGGAAACAGCAGATAGCTGAACTGGCCGTAGGCTGTATCGGCGCTCTGGCCCCGGAGCAGGAACTTGCGCGCGGTCTCTACGGGAGCACCGCCGCCGTTCGCGGAAGTTGGCGGAGGCGGCACGGTTGGCGACGGCGGCGCCTGCTCGACAGCCACAGTGCTACAGCCGCTTACCGCGCCTGCCATCACGAATGCAAGCAGCAGTAGCGTGTCCGGCTTCACCTTCTGCTTGCGGCGCCGCCAGAGCGTATGGCAGCCGAGCACGAAGAACAGGGATACGGCTACCGCGAGCGTGATCTCGCCGCCAGTCGGCCGCTCGCCACCGCTCAGGTAGTACATCACGACCACGAGTGCGATCGAGACGAACAGTGTCACGAGCGTGAGCATGCCTGCGATCTTCATGGCGATCCTTCCTTCGCTATCGTGATTCGGCTGCGGCGTTAGCAGAAGAGGCTCCGGATCGGCTGAGTTTCCAGAACCTGCGGCTTCGGCTTCTCGTCATCATTCGGCCAGCGAATGAGCGATATGTTGCCGCGTGCTATCTCGATTCCGGTGATGTCGCCATCGATGTAGCTACAGCATCCGGTATTGAAGTAGCAGAGCTTGTCCATCCTGACGGTTCCGACCGGACCTTTTTCGCCCTGCTCCTGCGCCCTGATCCATTCCAGCTCGGCGGCCAGCGATGCGACCGCCACCTGGAGAGCTTCGTCTTGCGGCTTCGCCGCCAGCGCGGCCTGTGCTGCGGCCAGCTCCGCCACGACCTTGTCGGCGTGCGTCTCGGACTTGAACACCGGCCGGTGCGTATGCCCGGCCAGCAGCACGACATTCTGCTGCAGTCTGGCCCAGGAATGCATCGCGATGTTGTGTTTTTCGCGCAGCACCCAGTCCCTGGCGGGTGTGTTGAGCGACCACTTGAACACGCGCTGCAGGTTGCGCCAGAAATAGCGCACCGGAATGCGCGACCATTTCGACCATTTATCGCTGGTGCCGGTACCCTGATGTCCATGCGTGAGGAACAGTTCTCCGAGCACTTGATTGCCCGCGGCGACTTGCATGCGCACACCCTCGTGAACGATGAGGCCCGCACCGTAGAGCTTGTGCGGCAGGCTCTTGACCTTGTCGTCGAAGCTCCAGATGTCGTCGTGGTTGCCCCAGATCCGGAAGTAACGACCGGCCGTCTGGAACCTGGCACTCATTTCCATGACGTACTGGTATGTCTTCAGAACTTTCTTCGGCTGCTCCTCCCACAGCTCTTCCACATCGCCCAATTCGATCAGCGTGTAGCCGAGCGCGTAGTAATAGGCCAGCGCGGCGAGGTACGCGCGTTCACACTTCCGAAAATCATCGGCCCCGTTGCGTGCGCCCTTGTGATGGTCTGAAAAAATGATGAGACGGGACATGTTCGCATCGATCGGGGCGGCGTCGTAGGCGAGCGTGTATGCGCTGGTGAGTTCTTCCTGCACTTGGGTTTGATACCTGGTGTCCTGCGCCGCCTCCTGTACCTGAGCTGCAACACTGGGTGCGACCGAATTCGGCATCGCGGCTCCCCATCAAGCGTTTGAGCCTCACCTGCTTCCGGCAATATAGTCGAGTTTGTGCGACGGCCGAATCCGGCATCTTGCCGGATACGAGCCGGAGGCTGGTCTAGCGGAGCTCGTCCATGAAGGCAGCCAGCGCGGCGCTGCCCGGGCACAGCTGTTCGAAGGGGACCTTCGCGAGCGGACTGTTGATGACATTTTCGACGTCGTGCATGTCGCGCGAGCCGGTCTCGATGTAGAGCAGTCCGGTCGGGACCTCGCCGGCGCGCTGGCGCGCGCGCACGTACGCATACGCCGCGTCGCGATCGGTCGCGTCGTAATCCGCGGCGGTCTTGAGCAAGCGAACCGTGCTGCCGTCGTGCAGGCGGACGTCCACGCTGTCGCCGTGGCCGGCCGTGACCGTGATCTCATCGCGCGGCTCGACCAGGTCGGCATGCACGACCTCACGCGCGTGCTCGCGCGTGTGCTTGTAGCTCCTGGTCGAGCCCTCGTGATCGTTGAAAGTCACGCACGGTGAGATGACATCGATGAAGGCGAAGCCGGAGTGCGCGATACCCGCCTTGATGATGGGCACGAGCTGCTCCTTGTCGCCGCACACGCAGCGCGCGACGAAAGTCGCGCCGAGGGTCAGCGCGAGCAGCACCGGATCGATCGGCGGCTGGCGGTTGGGCTCGCCCTTCTTCGGCTTCGAGCCCACGTCGGCGGAGGCGGAGAACTGGCCTTTG
>JBQTJO010000177.1:0-4186 GCA_052387015.1 Gemmatimonadota bacterium | reverse complement strand
GTGAAGTCGGCGATCAGATCAATATCGCTGTCCTCCGTCTCCTCACCGCGAGCGAGCGAGCCAAACAGGCGCAGGCGGCCAATATCGTTGCGCTCGCACAGGTCAGTGAGCAGTTCGGAATCGATCTTCATGCTGCCGAATCTGGTCCGCAGAGCGGCCCTTGGTCAAGGCGCATTTGTCCGAGTGAGCGCCCCATCGCTCAGCGCGAAAACTCCGGGCAGTATAACGTAGTTCTGTACAGCAACGCTCCTCAAATTCGCACCGGGTATTGGCCCGCCTGCACACAGCAATCTACAACGCAGAGCGGAACAGCTCCAGCCATAAGTTCGTCGGGGCGTTCGCGCCTGTTCTGACAACGCATATCGCGTCAGCCCGCTCGCAGTGCGCCGTGACAATCGGTTCGCGGGGTTAGCAAGCGGATCCCTGCGATTAGGCGGCGGGAACGGCCCGCCTCTTTGCGTGTTCTGGTGCGCGGCGGCATGCCATGCTAATCAGCGGCGCAGTGACCTGCGGCGGCCGATCTGATAACGCGTCACGTAGCGGCGCCTGCGTTCGGGCCGGACGTCGGTTTCTTCGGTCGGGAATGCGGACCTCTCTCCGCTGACCACTGGCGGGCGGCGAGATCCCAGTGGAGATCGACCCCGGCCCATGGCTTGTCGACCGGATCGTCTGCGTCGTCTTCGGGGTCGTCGGGGCGATCGAGCGGACTGCGGATGAAGAACCCCGTCTGCTCGATGACGTGCAGGTAGATCATGGTCGTGCGGATGTCCTTGTGTCCCATGACGTGCTGAAGCGTCCGGATATCGCAGCCGCCGCGCAGCGCTTCCGTGGCAAATGAGTGACGCAGTGTGTGGCAGGTCGCGCGTTTCGGGATGCCGGACCGTCGCACGGCGCGCTTGACTTCGCGCTGCACGGCCGTGACATGGAGGGGCCATCGACCGGTTCGTCCGGTCGCGAGGTCCTTATTGATCGTGGTGGCCGGGAAGATCCATTGCCAGCCGAGCTCGTAGCCTGCGTTTGGCTCCTTGCGGTGCATCGCACCGGGCAGCGCGGCCCAGCCGTGGCCAGCGGCGCGGTCGCGCGCGTGGAGTTCGCGTATACGGCTGATCTGTACGCGCAGCAGTTCGACGGCGCGACGGGCGAGCGGGACGTACCGGTCTTTACGGCCTTTGCCGTCGCGCACGAGGATCTGGCGCAGCTCGAAATCGATGTCCTTGACGCGAAGACGCAAACATTCCTCGATGCGTACGCCGGCGGAATAGAGCAGGACGGCCACGAGGAAGTACTTGCCGGTTAGCTCACGCAGCACCCGCAACACCTCGCGATGCGTGAGCACGAGCGGCATGCGCCGCGGGCCCTTTGCGCGCGGAATCTCCGGGAGCTGCGCGCTCCCGCAGGCCTTCGCGGAAGAGGAATGTCAACGCCGAAGCGGCCTGGTTGCGACTCCGTGCCGACAGTCGCTCACTTGCAGCGAGATGCTCGAGAAAGGCGGCCGCGTGAGGCGCAGTGAGCGCGCCCGGACTCACACCGCCGCGCGCGTGGAATGCAAGGAATCGCTGCGCCCAGCCGACGTACGCCAGTTCAGTTTTTCGCGAATACTCACGTGTCCGGATTACGCTCTGCATCCGCTCCAGGAGAGCGGCCGCCTCGCGCTGGAAGCCGGTGGGCTCGCGCTGGAAACTCGTGGACTCGCGCTGGACGCTGGTGGGCTCATCGCGGTGAGCGTCGCGCGGTTGCTCGTCACCGGATACCTGCGACCGTCTGCGTTCCGGCTCGCGGCACACCGTCCAGGTCGAGTCGCGAGCCGAAACTCGCGGCGAGCAGGTCGAGCGTGGCCGCGGTCTGCGGGAGCACCCAGACTCGCCGTTCAGGCATCCACCTGCGACCGCTGATCTTTTTGACGGCCTCGACGTCCGCAAGCGTGAAGCCTTTACCGAAGCTCAGTTCGTAGAAATCGCCGCGGAGATGCACGCGGACGGCCGCGCCGCTCGGCCGGAGCGGCTGCCGGTAGACCCTTCGTTTTTCGCCACGCTCTGCCATGCCGCCTCGCCGGTGGTCGTTGCAGGCACGGAACGAAACAACGGCGCGCGGGGCGATGGAATGGACGGCTGGGACGACTCAGCAGCCTACACTGCGTGCCCGTCAATTACAGGCATGACCTGCAGCGATTCGGGGTCCCGTGTAGACGTGCGGATGTCATAGCCATCCTGGAGCAAGTGCGTGGCAAACGAGTGGCGGAACGTGTGGCACGTCGCGCGGCGCAGCAGACCGCTTCGCGCACGGCCCGCGCGACCTCACGCTGGACCGCCGACTCGTGCAGATGTGGGCGCCCTAGCTGAGCGGTTGCGGCGTCACGATGCAACCGTGTTGCGGGAAACAAATACTGCCACGTGATTTCGCGCCCCGCGTTCGGTAGCTTGAGTCCGAGGCCACCAGGCAGCGCGACCCAGTCGGCGCCGCATTTCACATCCGCTTCGTGCAGCCGACGGACGCGGCCGACCTGCGCCGCGATCGGCTGGCGCAGCGCGTCCGCGACCATGGTCACGCGATCCTTGTTGCCCTTGCCGCCCCGCACGGTAATCTCTCCAAGATCGACGTCGATATCCTTGAGACGAACATTGAGACATCCGTTCAGCCTCAAGCTTGCACGACGAAACGCCGCACCCACCCGGTATACGCCTCGGCCGTGCGTTTGCGGTAACCTCGGGCAAGACGCGCGGGCGCGGCTGGCTGTTGCACGCGCCGGCTCTGTGATGCAATGACGAGTGGGGAAATTACCTGCCGCAGGTATGGTTATACCGAGCCGACTCGCGGGGCAAGCAACTCGACGAGAGCGGTTCCGCACGATCAGCCGGTACCAATGATGGCGACGCCGCGCGGAATGCCGGGTTCGTCGATTTCCGAATGCATCATCAGGGAAGCTCCTCCTTCGAGCCATTCTTGGGCGCTGCCTCGCGCGTGCCGACCTCCCCGTGCGAACGAGGAGCGTTCGGCAACTGCTCGTCCAGCGATTGGCGGTAGCGGATGCAGCCGCGCAGAAACTCCGGCCACTCCGGCACGACTGGAAGTGGATCCTGCTGGTCCGGCAATAAACTCCAGAGCGCCGGGTGATGCCAGCAGAGCTCATGGCCGGTGCTGTCGCGATGTGCCCGGATACCCTGCCTCAGCTTCTTCGCCTCCGCGATCAGATCCTCGCGTGACAGTCGAGCGAGATCCTGGTCCATTACACCGCTCCTTCAACGTCCGTTATGCGTCTGAGCCGCGGATCTCCTGCTTAGGCCCCGTGAACGCGTCGTAGATCGATCGGTGGCCAGACAGAGAGTATTCATCGGCCCGGCTTTCGTACTGCCGAACCCAGCCAATGAGAAATTCGAGCATTTCATCCTGCGCGGCCTTGTTGGTGTATTTGTCGGGCTCCCATTGACGCTCGCCCATTGGTTGTAGCCACTGTAGGAGCCGCCGCGCATGCCGACCTCACCGTTGCACCACGGTTGCCGCGCCGCCCATTCGATTAAATCCGGTCCATCGCGCGGATCGTCATGCATCAAGCCGCTCACGCCCTCCGAGTTGCCACGGCCACGGCTATCGACGAGGAGCACGACATAGCCGTTCCTGGCCAGGTGGGTCCCAGCTGCGTGGAAATAGTTCGTGTTATACGGAGTGTAGGGTGTGAGCATCACGATTACAGGCAGGGGCTCACTCTGCGGCTCAGGCCGATATAGAGTCGCTGACAGGTGAACCCCGTCACGCATAGGTATGCGTAAAGTCCTGTCGATACGAACCTGCCCGGCGGCGTCCGCCGGGCATGATTGCACACAGGCGAGGAGTAGCAACAACCTAAAATGCGGACGGACTCGAGGACTGAAGTGCCGGCTAGTCATTTCAAAGTAGCTCGCTCGTGTCTCGATGACATTGTGCTATCGCGAGGCAAGAGATGCATGATACCGACAACGCTATTTCACACGCCGCTGTCTAACGGATTAAGGGTAAGCTGCCCGTCCATGCTGTTGTCGCTAGATCCTCACGTTATACGCGTCAGCTTCACCCGCATGTTAGGCACGCGGATTCACATACTAAGTGCAACAAACCGCAGCTGGTGTCGGCCAGGGGTTGAGGTAAGCTGGCGTACCACAGAGTTTCGGACTTCTCCTCCAAGAGAAAGCCGCCACTCATGAGATATCACCAG
>JBQTJO010000176.1:0-10336 GCA_052387015.1 Gemmatimonadota bacterium | reverse complement strand
GCGAGCAGAAGATGTCGAAGTCGTACAACAACTACATCGGCATCACGGAAGCGGCGGAGCAGCAGTTCGGCAAGACGATGTCGATTCCGGACACGCTGCTCGAGGAGTGGTACGCGCTGGCCGGTCTCGGTGCGCGCAGGAGCGGCGATCCGTACCAGGACAAGCGCGCGCTCGGGCGCATCATCGCGCGCACGTATCACGGTGACGAGGCGGCCGCCCGGGCCGAAGCGCATTTCGACCGGCTGTTCAAGCAGCACGCGCTGCCGGATGAGATACCGGAGGCGACCGTGCGGTTGAGCGATCCGGGGTTGAAGCACACAGCTCGAAGTGGCACGGTTTCGCTGGTCGGCGTGCTGGTGGCAACCGGTCTGGCCGGGTCGAGAAGTGAGGCGGCGCGGCTGATCGGCCAGGGCGCGATCGCCGTGAACGAGGAGCGCATCAGCGAGAAAGAGGCGATGCTGCCCGCGCAATTGCCGTTCGTGCTGCGGCGCGGCAAGCGCCAGTTCGTGAAGGTTCGATTCGAATGAGGGAACTGCGGGACCCCCCCGTTAAAGGCGGCACGCAAACGCGGCACCTAGAACCCGGCACTCGAGTGCGGCACGGTAAACCGGCACCCCAAACTGCGGCACCTAGAATCCGGCACTTGAGTGCGGCACGGTAAACCGGCACCCCAAACTGCGGCACCTAAAATCCGGCACTCGAGTGCGGCACCGAAACGCGGCACCCGGAGACGGCACCTGCAGGCGGATGGGGCTCAAATTGCTGACGTAGGATGCCGGTGTAGGGTGCCGATGGTAGGTGCCGGTGTAGGGTGCCGATGTAATCGTACCGAAGTATTGTACCGGTGTTTATAAAGGATTCGACTGACTACGATGGTCTCACCCGAGCTGCCACGCCGCGTAGACAAGCCGTGGGGTTACGAATTGATCTGGGCGCACACCGACCGCTACGTCGGCAAGATCCTGCACGTGCGCGCGGGCCACGCGCTGTCGCTCCAGTACCACGAGCGCAAGGACGAGACGATTCACCTGCTGAGCGGTGAGATGATGTTCTACGCCGGACCGTCGGCCGAACAGTTGGCGGAGATCGCCATGAAGGCCGGCGAGAGCTATCACGTGACGACCGGCACGGTGCATCGCATGGTTGCGGTCACCGACGTCGACATTCTCGAAGCTTCGACGCCCGATCTCGATGATGTGGTTCGGCTGGAGGACCGCTACGGTCGCGTGTGATGCCGGGTGAGCCGGCCTGCTTCAATCTGACGATGGAAGCCGTCGCGACCGTCTACCTCGGGCTCGGCACCAACCTCGGCGAGCGCGCGCGCAATCTCACGGAGGCGCTCGAGCGCATCGGCCGGCTCGCGCGCATCGATGCGGTCTCGAGTGTCTACGAGAGCGAGCCGGTCGGCTACACCGAGCAGCCCGAATTCTGGAATCTGGTCGCGCGCATCACGACCGATCTGCCGGCGCGTCAGCTCATGCACGAGCTGATTGCGATCGAGCAGGCCATGGGACGCGAGCGCAGCTTTCGCAACGCGCCCCGCCTCATCGATATCGACAACCTTCTTTTCGACGACGTCGTGACTGCCGATGCCGACGTCGAAATCCCGCATCCGCGCATGGCCGAGCGCGCGTTCGTGCTCGAGCCGCTGCTCGAGCTCGCGCCCGGCATGACGGAGCCGCGCACCGGCCGGCGCTACGCCGACATTCTCGGCAGCAAATCACTCGAGCGCGCCGTCGTGGTCGCGCCGCCGATCAGGGTCAGCCCATGAAATACGTCGCAGTCGTGTTGCTGCTGTGTGTCACGTCGACCGCGTGCAAGGGGCAGGGGGTGAATCCCGCGCTCGCGGCCGCGGTTGACTCGATGCTGCCGAAACTGGAGGTGCTAGCCGGGCTGAAGAAGCGCGAGCCGATCGCGCTGGCGGAGCAGAGCCGCGAGGAGCTGCGCAGCCATGTCGAAGAACGCCTCGACGAAGAGCTGCCGCCGGAGGAGCTGGAGGGCATCCGCCGCACCTACGTCGCCTTCGGCCTGATCCCCGACACGCTCGACGTGCGCACGCTGCTGCTGGACTTGTACCAGGAGCAGGTCGCCGGCTACTACGATCCGGAAAGCGAGAAGTTCTACGTGATGGAGGGCACGCCGGCCGGCATGTTGCGGCCGGTCCTCGCCCACGAGCTGGTGCACGCGCTGCAGGATCAGCACGTGGACCTGGATTCGCTGATCGCACGCGAGCGCGGCAACGACCGCCAGACGGCGGCGCAGGCCGCAATCGAAGGACACGCGACGCTGGTCATGTTCGCGCTGCTCGCGCAGGAGGCCGCCGGCCGCGCGATCGCGCCGGGCGAGCTGCCCGACATCAGCGCGCAGCTCGCGCCCGCGCTCGATGCGCAGAACTCACAGTTCCCGGTATTCCGCCGCGCGCCTCGCATCATTCGCGAGACGATGGTGTTTCCTTACGTGGGCGGCGCTGCGTTCGTGCAGACGCTCTGGACCGCGCATGAGGATAACGGTTTCGTCGCACCGCTCGGGCCGCTGCTGCCGCAGTCGACCGAGCAGGTGCTGCACGCCTCGGAAAAGTTCGTGATCACGCGCGACGTGCCGACCGAGCTGCGCTTCACGAATGAGCAGGACGTGGTCTACGAGAACACTCTCGGTGAGCTGGAGACCGGCATCCTGCTTGAGGAGCACATCGGTTCGGGCGTGGCCGCGGTGGGCTGGGACGGCGATCGCTACCGGCTGCTCGACAACGGCATGCTCGTGTGGCAGTCGGTGTGGGATGACGCGGCGTCGGCGGATCGGTTCGCGGAGGCGTACCGCGAGGTTTCCGCGAACCGCCGGAATCGTGCGATTCGCGTCGAGCGAAATCGCGTTTCCGAGCGCGAAGGAGTACTCGTGTTCGATGCGCCGGCCGGTGTGGATGTCAGCAGGCTGACATTGCCGGCCGTCCGAGTTCACACAGTTGACACAAGCGGTAAACCGTAACCGTAACCGTAACCGTAACCGTAACCGTAACCGTAACCGTAACCGTACCCGTACCCGTACACGGTACCGTTACCGCTTAAAACGCCAACGGTTACGGTTACGGTTACGGTTACCGTTTACCGTTTACCGTTTACCGGTACCGCCAACCGCCACTTACCGGCGTGGACCTGGCATCCGCTCCGGCCCATGAAACGACCGCACCAGCGACCGCTGCCCGTTCTCTCCAACCGCCCGAATGCCGATCCACAGATCATCCGCCTGCGTGTCCTTCAGCAGATACGTGGTGACATTACCGACCGGCACGACCTTCGAGATGCGCGGCTCGGTCGTTGATCGGATCGTAACCTCGTAGCCTGCAACGCCGGTCGCGACGCGCGGCGGCTTCCATGACAGGTCCCAGTCCGACCCGCCGCTCTCGATCACGCGCCGCATGCGGAGGCTGTCGGGTGGTGCGGGCGCGAGGGCGAGGGAAGCGGTGGCGGCGCCGTTCACGCGCGCCAGCTTCTGGATGTAGGGAAAGCTCACGAACTCGATGCGGTCTTCCGGCCGATGCTGGTGCAGGTAGTTCTCGAGTGATTCGGTGAAGCGCACGGCCGCGTAGCCGTGATTCCAGAATGGAATGTGATCGCCGCCGCGGCCGATGCGGTCGAGCCGCACGATGACGCGCACAGCGATGCGCGGCACGAACCGCTCGCCGATCTCTTCGATGTAGCGCGCCAGCTGGCGTGACGGGCCGTCGGTCGGCTCACCCGAGAAGACGCGAATCGACGTCGAGTCGACGCCGCCCTTCTGCCCGTGCACGTTGCCGGCTATGTCGCTGGTCAGCGCGGCGTAGACCTGCACGGTCGTATCGGCCGCCAGCTCGTTGGCGAGGCCGGTCGAGCCGAGCAGACCCTGCTCCTCACCCGCGACCGCGACGAAGAGAACAGTCGCTTCCAGTCCGCGCGGGAACGTCCGGCTGAAGACGCGCGCCAGCTCCATCACCGCGACCGTGCCGCTGCCGTCGTCATTCGCGCCCGGCGCATCACTTTCGGCGTCGGTCATGCTGACGCTGCAGATGCAGGAGTCGTAGTGGCCTTCCACGATGATGAGGCGATCCGGGTCGCTCCGTCCCGGCAGCCGTGCGATCACATTGACGATGCGCACGGTGTCGTTGCGCGTGCGGGCGTTCGCCGCGAAGTGCGCGTCGTACTCGACCTCGAGGCAGCCGCCGCAAGCGCGCGAGAACTGCTGAAACTTCGAGTGAATCCATCGTCTCGCCGCGCCGATGCCGCGCGTAGTCGAGACCGTATCGCTCAGCGTGTGTCTGGTCCCGAAGCCGACGAGCGTCGTAAGATATGAGCGGAGCGTGTCTGCGGAGATCGAGCCGACCAGGCCGGAAATCTGCGGATCGGTCTGCGCGATGGCCGGCGTCGATGCCGCGATAATGGCGATGAGTGCAGTGAAGACAGTGCGCATAATCTCGGGAGATTGAAGGATGAGCAGGATTATGGGGATGTTCAGCGTCAGGGGAAAGGCGTCACTGGCGAGGCGCATCTTTGTCATCCTCGCGTCGTCGGCTGCGCGTCCTGTGGCGAACCGACGACTCCGCTCAGGGATTTCGAGCAGCCCGTACTTGCGCCCGACCCTGTGCCGACCCTGCATATCGGCCACTCGATCATCAACGATCGGCTTCGTGACAGCGTGCTCGTGACGGTCGCTGACAAGCAAGGCGCAAGGATATACCGAAGCGCTCGCCCGCGAAGGTGCTAACTCAAAAAAGAAACAGGCAGTGACTCGTTAGCCCACCGGAGTGCCGGCAACTCTCTGCGCACTCCGCGCCTTGGCGTCTCCGCGTGCGAAAAAGCGCGTGGCAGAACATCCGCCGGAACCACTGCCCTGTGAAATCCGTGTAAATCCATGTAATCTGTGTGAACCCATGAACCACACCGTCCGAATCACGACCCAGCCGCAGGCCTGCGATTACGATGTCCTGATCGAGCCCGGCGCGCTGGAGCGCATGCGCGAGCTGGTGCCGCGCGTACACGCGTACGCAATCATTTCCGATACGAACGTGGCGGCACGCTACGCCGATCGGGTGGCGGCCGGCCTGAACGCGCGAGTCTTCACCTTTCCGGCCGGCGAACCGCACAAGACCGTGCAGACCTGGCATACGCTGAATGAGCAGCTGATCGCGGCCGGGCTGTCGCGCGACGCCTGCATCATCGCGCTCGGCGGCGGCGTGACCGGTGACCTGGCCGGCTTCGTAGCGGCGACCTTCATGCGCGGCGTGCCGGTCGTGCAGGTGCCGACCACTCTGCTCGCCATGATCGACGCATCGATCGGCGGCAAGACCGGCGTGGATGCGGCGGGCGGCAAGAACCTGATCGGCGCGTTTCACCAGCCGCGCGTCGTCGTCATCGATCCGGACGTGCTGCGCACGCTGCCCGACGCGCAGCTGCGCTTCGGGCTGGCCGAGGCGGTGAAGCATGGCGCGATCGCAGACGCAGGGTATGCGGCCTGGATCGCGACGGCGGAGCGCGGAATCTTCGCACGCGAGGCCGACGCGCTCGAGACGCTCATTCGCCGGTCGGTCGAAATCAAAGCGCGATTTGTTTCCGCCGATGTGCACGAGGCGGGTGCGCGCGCGGCCCTCAATTTCGGGCATACCATCGCGCATGCGCTGGAGCGGGCGTCCGATTTCCGCCTGCCGCATGGTGAAGCGGTGGCTATGGGCATGATGGTTGAAGTAGTGGCGGGTGAGGCCGCAGGTGTGACGGAGCAGGGCACGACGGGTGAGCTGGAACGGGTGCTCGGCGCGCTGGGGCTGCCGGTGCGGACGCCGCGAATGCGGGACGGCACGGTGCTCGAGGCAACCCGGACGGACAAAAAGAGTCGTGGCGGGGTACAGCACTACACGCTGCTGGCGCGCCTCGGGGAAGTCGGCCGGGACGAGCATGGTCATTGGACCAGGGCGCTGCCGGACGACGTCGTAAGAGAAGCGCTGGCGCGACTTTCGATAAAGTAGCCAAGCGGCTATTTTTTGCAGCTGTGCATCCGTTCAACTCACCCGGAGGCGGGATGGCGCTCGGCGAGCGCTTTGCTGGACATTCAGTAGCGCAGGTTCTGGAGACGCAGGCTGCCGAGTGGCCGGATAGCGTCTTCCTGATCTACGGTGAGAAGCGGTTCACGTATGCGCAGATCGAGGCGCGGGCGAGCGCGCTGGCAGCGGCGCTGGCGGAGCTGGGCATCGAGCGCGGTGACCGGATCGCCGTAGACATGCCGAACTGGCCGGAGTTCGTGATCGCGATGTTCGCGGCCGCCAAGCTGGGCGCGATCATCGTTCCGCTCAATCCCCGCTTCACGGTTCCCGAGCTGCAGTACATGCTGCGTCACTCGGAGGCGACCGTCGTGGTCACGGCGGAGAACTTCAACGGCGTCGACTACCTCCAGCTGTTCGAGGGCTTTCTCACGACGCTGCCCGATCTCCAGTACCTGGTCACGGTCGGTGAAGACGAGCTGTGGCACGACGACCGCATTTACCAATTCGAGGACCTGCTCTCGAGCGGTGAAGGCCGCGCCCTGCCGGATGCGCACATCGATCCGCAGAACGATACGTTCGCGATCCTGTACACCTCCGGCACGATGGGCAAGCCGAAGGGTGTCGCGCTCACGCACGAGAACCTGCTGCGCACGGCCGCGCTGACCGTCGATGCCATGGGCGTGACCGCAGACGACGTGGTGTTCGGCGTCACCACGATCTTCCACGTTTTCGGGCTCGGGCCGGGTGTGCTCGGCACCGTGCAGGCGGGCGCGACGCTGGTGCTGCAGGAGCAGTATCAGCCGGCGGAGGCGCTCGAGCTGATCGAGAAGCACAAGGTGACGGTGCACTACGGTGTGCCGACCGTCTTCATCACGGAAATGCGGGAAGTGGATCGGCCGAAGCGCGATCTGTCCTCGCTGCGGGTGGGAATCGTGGCTGGCGCGCCGATCGGCGACGAGTTGGTCCGCCGCATCCGCCAGGACCTGTGCCCGAACGTGCAGGTCGCCTATTCGCTGACCGAGACGGCCAGCACGGTCGCACTCACGCAGCCGCGCGATCCACTCGACAAGCAGGTGTTTACGGTCGGCAGGCCGCTGGCCGGAACCGAAGTGCGGGTGCTCGATCTCGACGGCACGATCCTGCCGATCGAAAGTCTCGGCGAAATCGCGATCCGGGGACCTGGCGTGATGAAGGGGTATTACAGACAGCCGGGTGAGACGGCCCAGGCCTTTGACGAAGATGGATTCTTCCTCACGGGCGATCTCGGCATCGTGGACGACGAGGGCTTCGTCCACATCGTGGGGCGACGCAAGGAGCTGATCATTCGTGGCGGCTTCAATGTCTACCCGCGCGAAGTAGAGGATCGGTTGCACGCACACCCCGCCGTGCTCGATGTCGCAGTCGTGGGACTGCCGCACGAGGTGCTCGGCGAAGTGGTTTGTGCCTGCATCGTTCCTGTGGAAGGCGCCATCATCACGGGCGAAGAAATCAAGGATTGGTGCCGTGGTGCATTGGCGGATTACAAGGTCCCAGATCTGGTGCGGTTCTTCGACTCATTTCCCCTGACCGGCAGTGGCAAAGTGAGGCGTGTGGAGCTGGCCAGAATGGTGAGCGCTGAGGAGTCCTCGCGCCGACCGTAACTTTGCGATAAGAGCGAGTAACAGCGATTGGAGCGATAGGAGCGATGGTCAATCGCTCTCCTCGCTCATATCGCTCCGATCCCTCTGATCGCCATACGAACGTAGAGAGTAAATGTCAGCACAATTCGCCCGGGCGCCGCACGTCAGCGGCCGCCCCGCGGCCGCGGTTCATACCGCGCCGCATGCAGCACTCCTCATCGATTTCGACAACGTCACGATGGGAATCCGCAGTGATCTCACCAAGGAGCTGAAGAACCTCCTCAACAGCGACATCATCAAGGGCAAAGTCGCCGTGCAGCGCGCGTATGCGGACTGGCGCCGCTACCCGCAGTACATCGTGCCGCTCGCGGAGAACTCGGTCGATCTCATTTTCGCGCCCGCCTACGGCAGCTCGAAAAAGAATGCGACGGACATCCGCCTCTCGATCGATGCTTTGGAGCTGGTCTTCACGCGTCCGGAAATCGGCACCTTCATCCTGCTCTCGGGCGACTCGGATTTCAGCAGCCTGGTGCTCAAGCTGAAGGAGTACGGCAAGTACGTGATCGGCGTCGGCATTCGCGAATCCGCGTCCGATCTGCTGGTCCAGAACTGCGACGAGTACTACTCCTACTCCGCGCTGACCGGACTCACGCGGACCGGCGACGAGGAGGCGAAGCAGCTCGATCCGTGGGAGTGCGTCGAAGTCGCGGTGCAGCGCATGGCCGAGCACGACGATGTCATGCGCTCGGACCGCCTCAAGCAGGTGATGCTCGAGCTGGACCCGAGCTTCGATGAGAAGGCGCTCGGCTTCACCAAGTTCAACCGCTTCATCCAGGAGGCGGCCACGCGCGGGCTGCTCCAGCTGCGCAAGCTCGAGAACGGCCAGTTCGAGGTCGCGTCCATCGACGCGGAGGCGCCGATCGCGCCGATCGCGCCGCCCGCGCCGGAGCGCGAAGCCGTCGAGGAGAAGCCGCGCCGCCGGCGTACCCGCAGAGGCGGTGAGCGGAAAGCTGAGCGCGCAGAGCAGACCGCAGAGCACGCGGAAGAGCGAGCCGAGCGCGTGGAGAAGCGAGCCGAGCGCATCGAGGAGCCCGTCTCCGAGACCGTGCCGGTTACGGCGGCTCCGCTCGAGCTGAAACAGGCCTACGACCTGCTCAAGCGCGCGACCCGCGATGTGTCCGGCGGCAAGACCGCCGGGCGTGACTCGGATGTGAAGCGCCGCATGCTCGAGTTGTATCCGGAATGGAACGAGCACGCGCTCGGCTTCAGCAAGTTCAGCCGCTTCCTGCGCCAGGCGCACGACGCCGAGATCATCAATCTGCACAAGCTCGAGAACGGCAACTACGAAGTCACTCTGCCCGGCACACCGGCCGCCGCCGAGCTGAGCATTGAACGCGGTCGCGAACGAGGCCGTGGGCGTAGTCGTGGCCGTGCTCGGGAGCGGGAACGCGAAGCAGCCCCCGCGGCCCCGCGCCCCGCGGCCCGCGCGCCGCAACCCGTGGCCCGCGAAACACCCGCACCCGCGCCTGCGCCCACGCCCGCGCCCGCGAAGTCACTGCGGTTCCGCGGCGGATCGCGCGGCCGGCCCGGTACCGCCGCACCGCCGCCGCTGCTGCCCGGCCAGACGCTCGCCGCGCCCGCACCCGCAGCCGCCTCCGCTTCCGCCTCTGCCTCCGCCTCCGCCTCCGCCCTTGCGGACCGCGAGAGCGTCATCGCGCGCCTCGTCGCATACAAGGGTGTCGGTCGCAAGACCGCCGAAGCGGCCGTCGAGGCATTCGGCAGCCAGGACGTCTTCGACGTGTTGCAGAGTCAGCCGGAGCGCGTGCGTGAAGCGCTGGGCGCGCGCCAGGCCAAGCCGCTGATCGAAGGTCTGGCCGCCGAAACCGGCAAGCTGTCCGAGAATGGAGCCGGCCCGGCCAGCGCAGAGACGGAATCGGCGAAGCCGCGCGCCCGCGGTGCACGCCGAGGCGCACGTGGCACGCGCGGCGGCCGCGGCCGCAAGCAGAGCACCGCGAAGAAGTAAGCGGCCCCCGTGCAGGGCGTGCTCACTCCGGGCTTTTACGCGCGTGACACCGAGCGGGTCGCGCGCGATCTGCTCGGAGCCATTCTGGTTTCGATGGTCGGCGACGAGCGCGTGAGCGGCCGCATCGTCGAGACCGAGGCCTACATCGGGCCGCAGGATCCCGCCTCGCACGGCGCCGAGCGCATCGGCCGCACGCGTCGCAACGCTGCCATGTTCGGCCCGCCCGCCATCGCCTACGTCTACCGGATCTACGGCGTGCACTGGTGTCTGAACGCGGTCACGCACGGTGAGGACTATCCGGCCGCGGTGCTGATTCGCGCGCTCGAGCCCCTCGAAGGCATCGACATCATGCGGCGTCGTCGGGGCACCGGCGTGCGCGATCGCGATCTCCTGAGCGGACCCGGCAAGCTCGCGCAGGCGTTCGGCATTGATGGAAAGCTGGATGGTCATCCACTCGACGCGCCGCCGCTCTGGATCGAGCAGGGAAAGAAGCTCTCGCGGCGCGCCGTCGTTTGCGGTCCGCGCATCGGCATCACTAAAGCCGCCGACTGGCCGCTGCGCTTCTGCGCAAGAGGCAGTCACTGGCTCTCGAGGAAGCACCCGTGATTTTGCGCTGAGAGCGGTGGGAGCGAGGGGAGCGATGGGAGCGATAGGAGCGATAGGAGCGATAGGAGCGAAAACAGCGGCACT
>JBQTJO010000175.1:0-3934 GCA_052387015.1 Gemmatimonadota bacterium | reverse complement strand
CAAAAAATAATTGCGTGTCGAGCGAATCGATTACTTCCTGCGCTGAAAACGCGCCGTCTGCCGGCTCTTCCAGCCAGTCGGGCGCCCCTTCCGCAAATATCCGGCGAAGTTGATCCTCGCTCATTGGAACCAGTGCCTGGCCGGAACGCATGAGATACGCTCCGTCGAGATGGTAGCCCCAGCGGCGGGTCGCGCCATGTTCTGCCTCATTCTGCATTATTTCCTCCGCGAGCGCCGTTCGATGCGCGCTCTCAGGTCGTCCGGCGAACGATAATGGAAGGCGCGGCCGATCTTCAGCATCTCGACCAGACCGGCCTTTTCCAGATCCATCAAGTCCGTGCGCGCTGTCTGATAACTCACATCGTGCGACGCACGATGCGATTCGATAGAGTAAAGCATGCCCGGGTGCTTGATGGCATGATTGAGCAATGCGAGCTGCCGATAATTCAGCTCGGCCCTCGCAAAAGGCGATTGCCGGATGAGATTCACCGTCTCGCGGATTTCCGCGGACTTGCGCGCGAGATAGGCATGCAGCTCGGCAATCGCACGCCGGATGACCGCCAGCTGATACGCCGCGAAATAGGTCAGATCGTTGTCATCGGTTTCGGTATACAGGAACGACAGCCCATATTTCGCGGGCGCCCGCTTCAGGATGCGCGAGATCGAAAGATACTCGCACAACCAATATCCCTGCGCTGCCATCGACCAGTAGAAGAGCGCCCGCGCCGTACGCCCGTTGCCATCCGCGAACGGATGATCGTAACCCAGCATGAAGTGAATGGTGATCGCCCTCATGACCGGATGAAGGAACCTTTCCTCGTCCGTATCGCCATTCGCGAAATCACACAGCGCTGCGAGCCTGGAGCGGAGCGTGCCCGCCGGCGGCGGCCGATGCAACACGGTGCCCATTTCATCGAGCACGCAGATGTCCTCGTCCGCCCGGCGCAACCGCCCCGCCGCCGTTTCATCGTCGAGCGTCCCCGCCGTCACGATGCGCTGGAGCTCGAATATGATTCCGGGCGTCAGCCGCTCTTCCCTGATTTCGCGGATGAACCGCATGGCTTCATACGTGTTGATGACCATGCGCTCGCTGCGGTCGCGCGGCTTGCGGCCACGCTGGATCATGTCCTTGGCAACTTCCCGCGTGGTCACCGCACCTTCCAGCTGGCTCGACGTGATCGCTTCTTCGATCAACGACCTCACCAGATACGTGTCGCGCGTCTGCGGATTCGTCACCTGCTCCGCCGCCCGTAGGTGCCCGCTGGCGTCCCGGTCGATTTCATGTAACGCCCTGAGCGCTGCGTCATGCAGCACATATTTGAACGGCTCGTCCTTTTCGTCCCTCAACGGCAGGTTTTGATACAGCTGCAGGCGCGCCATCTTGATCGCCGCCCACCATTCGCCATGGTCGAGCTCCGGCGGCGCTTCCAGATGCCGCAGAATGTCCCAATGGCGATATTTGCCAGCCGGTGCGGGCCCGACCCCCTGAATCAGCAGCCTCGCGATCGCTTCCGGCCCCTTTTTATGAGCGATTCGCTCGAACAGGTCGGAAATCGGTGGTGGCGACACCGGGACTTTCAAAGCGGGCTCCTCAAATGCCAGCGAATTACTAAAAAGTAATGCTCTAGTAGTTGCTGGAAATGCCGACCTAAATACTAATTTGAACTAGATTAGTAGTTTGGATCGCGATTCGTCAAGTTCCGGAGGTTGAAACCCGGAAAAACTGCTCGCCAGGTCGGCAAAGCTGCCTGGCTTGTGTTTCTCGAAGCCGGGTTGATCGACGTACAGGAACCGATAGGTCCCGTTTTCGGCTGCGGCGGTGGCGTCCGCGCACCATTGCCCCAGTCGCGCCATCTTGTGCGGCAGATCGATTTCTTCGCGCCCTTTCGTTTCGACCACCCAGACCGTCCCGTTCGCATCGCGCACGATGAAATCGGGAATGTAGTTGGACAGATCTCCGTTGGCCTTCACGTAATCGAGCTTGAAGCCGACAGCGAGGTAATTCTTGGCGAAGGATTGCACGTCGGGCGCTTTGTCCAGAAATGCGGCAAAAGCCAGTTCGAAGCCGCCGCCCGTTGCCTCGCCGACGATCTTCGAAAGCACCGAGCTCGCGGGCTGGAGATACGCACGGTGTTCCGTGCGGAACGGCTTGGTTTCACTCAGTCTGATCCAATTTTCGACCTCCGTGCTGCCGGTCTCCTGGATGGTGAGCGCGTTGATGCCGGCCTTGAAGGCGTCGTACAGAATCTCTCCTCCTTCTGTGCCTTCGTCAGGCCTGAGCATATTTCTGCATGGCTCGGCGCGCGCGATTTCCCTGGTGTCACTCACGCTAATGGCTTCCTTCCATCTCCGCGATGAGATCCAGCAATCCGGCTGGCTCCCACAGCTTGTTTCGTTTCCCCGTCGTCAACGGAATCAGTATTCCCGCGTCCTCGAGAATCTGCAGCCCTTCATACGTCTTCCCGCGTGACCTGTTCGACTTCGCCACCGCCACCGGCCCGCTGATCGTCGGACAGGCTGGTAACATATCGATCAGCGACCACGCCACAGCATCAGCGCGCGGCGGTGACGTCGACGTCGCGAGCATTGCGCGCCAGTTCTCAACCAGTTGCTCCACGTGCTCGACGTACGTTGAAGCCAGGTGCGCAGCGCGACTCGCCACCCCGGCAAAATACTCGATCCATGGCTCGACGCTGTCAAAGCGATATGCGGTCAGGCCACTGATGTAGCGATCACGTGCGCCGGCCAGAACTACACTGATCGGCGGCACGTACGACGGCGAAAGGCCGCGGCGCCGCAGTACGACGTGAATGAGCGCTCGGCCAGTGCGGCCGTTGCCATCGTCGAATGGGTGGATCGTCTCGAACTGCGCGTGAACCAGCGCTGCCTGCACCACAGGGGGCAGCAAATCATCGTTGATCGCGTCGCAGAGATCTTCCAGCAGCTCTTTGACATGCTCCGGCGGAGGTGGCACAAAGTCGGCCCCGCACGGATTGTAGTTGTTGCCGCCGATCCAGTTCTGGACGGTGCGTACGGATCCCGGTCGCATTGTATTGGAGGCAGCGCGCATCAGACACGCATGAATCGAGTTGATGTCCGCGATCCCGAATCGCTCGGCGGAGGCCGCTTCTTCGATAGCCAATTCCATCGCATCGATGTTCGCGAGAATTTCAGCTGCCGTGTTGCTGACTCTGCCACCGGATTCGACACGAGCCTCCGCTCGCGCCAATTCCCTGGCTCCGACCTGCATCCCCTCGACCTTGGACGAAGCAATCGATTCTGTGCGTAACAGCAGCCTCGCCATTGATGTCAGGGCCGGGCGCGCCTTGCTGTTCAGCTCCAGAATTCTCGATTCTGCGTCTGACACCAGGCCGGCTACGGATGACGCGAGTCGAATCGAAAGCTGGTGCAGCGGATCGGGCAGAAATGCATCATAACGGCACGCACGCCTATATTTCGGCGGCGCGTCCAGCGTGGGATCGTAGCTCCAGGTCTGAGGAATCGATTTACCGGGCAAGCAGTACCTAAACGAAACTAAAGCCACTCTGTTAGTCCCGTTTAGTATATATCCGGTACTATGTGAAATCCATAGTCCCGTCAGGCAGGAGAGTTGGGGATAGCTGTTAAACCTAACCGAGCGGAGACTCTGAGTAAGGAAAACGCCGCGCGTCATGAGAATGACGGCGGCGCTATGGTCGCAGTAGGACTCGAACCTACGACCTCACGGATGTGAACCGTGCGCTCTAACCAGCTGAGCTATGCGACCTGCTATACCCCCACGGGGACTCGGTGAGCGGAGCGAACCTTCGTTTTACCCCGGTCGCTGCGCTGAGAACGCAGAATCCCAGGCCGCTAGACGATGGGGGCATACACCCGAACTGCGCTACGGAGCTTCGCAACGAAGCGGCGCCACGAAAATGCGCTACCAAAAATG
>JBQTJO010000174.1:0-4576 GCA_052387015.1 Gemmatimonadota bacterium | reverse complement strand
AGCCCGCGCAGTGTAGGACGGGCAGCGGCGGGTATGTCGGGAAGCGCGCGTCGGTCTTCGACAGCTCGCAAAGCAAAAAGCGCGAACCCCGCCGATTTTCGATCACACGAACATGGACGCAGGAACTACAAAGCCCCGCCTTCACCGGACTCCGATCACGGCCACCTGCCGTTCTGGCTGGCCCGCACGGTGGGAGTAAAAAGCCGTTTCGCCGCAGCGGGTACACCAGGACGACGTCGAGATGCGTGCCTCCGGAATCCCCAGCGCGACACACTGCTCGGCCAGCACCGCGCGCAGGTCGATCGGCGTGTTGCGTGGCGGCGCCGGCAGCCCCAGCGCCGCGTGCACGTCCGGGCCGACCTCGTAGCACGCGCCACAGATGCCGGGACCCAGATGGACGTCGAGCGCGGAGCCCATCATTTCAACGCCGGCTCGAATGATTCCGGCCGCGGTGCCGCGCCAGCCTGCGTGCAGCACGGCAACCCGCTCCCGTTTCGGATCTACCATAAGGACCGGCACGCAGTCGGCGATCGACACCGCCATTAGAACGCCTCGCGCGCTGCTGATGTGACCGTCGGAATCGTCGGCGAGCAGCCAACCCGGCGAGAGCGCGCCGTGCTCGAGCACGCGCGCGCCGTGCACCTGCCGGCCCAGCACGCACGTGCGCATGCCAGTTGCAATGCGCAGACCGCGCCACCGCTCGTGCAGCGCTTCGGCGGTCTGGGAGCCGAAGCTCGCGAAGTTGCCGGCTTCGCGGCCCGTAGTTCCCTGCACCAGCCACGGAAACGTGCGCTCCCATTCCGGGTGCACGAAGAGCGGCACGCCGCCGCGCCGCTCCTCCGTAATCAGCTTCACGCCGCCTCCGCCTCGGCTCCCGCCTCCGCCTCCGCCTCCGCCTCCGCTACTCGACGTCGACCTTGAAATCACCGCCTGCCTGTTTCGACTCGAGCGTCGCGACCCGCACGCGCAGCGCTTCCTGCTCGGCGCGCAGCGCCTCGAATTCCTTGCGCGGCACGAAGTCGACGCGCTCCTTCATGTCCTCGAACGCACCCTGCGCACGGCTCATGGTCTCCCTGGCCGCTTCCCTGGCGCGATTGGGATCGAGGTCGCCGCGCTGCTTGATGTCATCGATGGTCTCCTCGATCGCATCCTTCAGGGCCGCGAGAATACCGGTGACCGCGCGCACGCCCTCTTTGATGCCCTCTTTGGCCTCATCAACCGGCCTGCGTGTTCCATCCGTCATGGCTCCCCTTTTCGGATCGGGTCAGGGCTGCCTTTTGCAAAGCAAGAGATCAGTCCTGCCCCGAGCTTGTTAAGTGTCGCGCGAATCGCCTCGCGAGATCTGCGCGCCGAGCGCACGCAGCCGGTCGTCGATTTTTTCGTATCCGCGCTCGATCTGTCCAATGTTGTAGATGTGGCTCTCGCCCTCGGCGCCCAGCGCCGCGATCAGGAGTGCCATGCCCGCGCGAATATCCGGGCTTTCGACCACCGCGGCGTGCAGCGGCGAGGGCCCGACCACCACCGCGCGATGCGGATCGCAGAGCACGATGCGGGCGCCCATGCTGATGATCTTGTCCGCGAAGAACATGCGCGACTCG
Organism: Gemmatimonadota bacterium; assembly: GCA_052387015.1. Taxonomy (GTDB): domain Bacteria; phylum Gemmatimonadota; class Gemmatimonadetes; order Longimicrobiales; family RSA9; genus CBJLQC01. The sequence goes on along the minus strand of JBQTJO010000174.1, from coordinate 2,978 downwards.
AACATCTTCTCGAAGATCAGGATGGTGCCGCGCACCTGCGTGGCGACCACCAGGGCGATCGAGGTCAGGTCGGCCGGAAATGCCGGCCACGGCCCATCGTCGATCTTCGGAATGTGACCGCCCAGGTCCATGCGGATCTCACGCTCCTGATCCGCCGGCACGAACAGGTCCTGGCCGCGCGTCTCGCAGCGAATGCCCATGCGCTCGAAGCCGAGCAGTGTGGAGTCCAGGTGTTCGATCGCCGCATCCTGAATCAGCAGCTCGCCGCGTGTGACCGCCGCGAGCCCGACGAACGAGCCGACCTCGATGTGGTCGCTGCCGATCCGGAAACGCGTGCCGCGCAACCGGTCCACGCCCTCGAATTCGAGCGTGCCGGTTCCGATCCCCGAGATTTTCGCGCCCATGCTGACGAGCATGTGGCACAAGTCCTGTACGTGCGGTTCGGCCGCCGCGTTTCGAATGCGGGTTTTCCCCTTCGCCAGGACCGCGGCCATGATGGCATTTTCCGTCGCCGTGACGCTGGGCTCATCCAGGAAGAAATCGGAGCCGCGCAGGCCGGCCGTCTCGAGATGGTAGCCGCCGGAGGTCTCGACCACGGCGCCCAGCTTCGAGAGCGCGAGGAAATGGGTGTCGACGCGGCGCCGCCCGATCACGTCTCCACCGGGCGGTGGCAGCAGCATGCGCCCGACCCGCGCCAGCATCGGGCCCGCCAGCAGGATGGAGGCGCGGATCTTGGCCGCAGCCTCAACTTCGACTTCGTTCGCACGCAGCTCACCTGCGCGCACGCTGACCGTGTTGTCGTCCAGCCACTTTACAGTCGCACCGAGCGTGCCGAGCAGATTCAGCAGCGTCTTGACGTCGCGAATCGCTGGCACGTTCTCGAGAATGACTTCTTCTTCGGTCAGCAGCGTGGCCGCGATGCACGGCAGCGCAGCATTCTTGTTACCAGCGGGGCGGATCGTCCCGTTCAGCGGACGTCCGCCCTCGACAATGAATTTCGGCATTCAATACTCCCCCGTCCCAGTCTCCGGCGCCGGTCCCGGTAAGACAGAGAACATACCGGCGGCTTTCGGCGGACGGCAATGTCCCGCAAATTGCTGCAATGTCCCTGGACACCAGCGATCCGGCGCAGCAGTTCCGGCTCGGCGTGTTTCAATTCGCGCCGAAGCTGCGCGACCTGCACGCGAACAGCCAGCGCATCAGCGAGACAGCGGCTGATGCGGCCGCGGACCTGCTGCTCACGCCCGAGCTGTCCCTGACCGGATACGATCTGCGCGACGACGTGCACGCGGCCGCCCGTCCAATCCCGACCGGTGCGCGCGCGGCGGAGACGTTCGGCAGTGATTTCGCGCAGCGCGCCGTTCTGGTCGGCGGGGTCGACCGCGCAGACTCCGCCGTGCCGTACAACGCGGCGGCGCTGGTCGAGTGCGGCAGCGTGTCGTTCATCCAGCGCAAGGTCTACCTGCCGACCTACGGCATGTTCGACGAGGGGCGCTATTTCGGGCGCGGCCGGCGCGTGGCGCCGTTCGTGCTGAACGGCTGGCGTTTCGGCGTGCTGATCTGCGAGGACTTCTGGCACCCGATGCTTTCCTACCTGCACGCGCTGCAGGGCGCGCACGCGCTGCTGGTCATGGCGGCGGCGCCCGGGCGCGGCAGCTGGCGTGGCGGTGAAGAGGGTGCGTTCTTCGCGTCCTCGGATGCGTGGGAGCGGATTGCGCGCACGTACGCGCAGCTCTACGGCATGTACGTCGTCGTCTGCAACCGCACGGGCGTCGAGGGCGGCGTCACCTTCGGCGGCGAATCGCTCGTGGTCGCGCCCGACACAACCGTTATCGCGCGTGCCGGCATCGACGAGGCGCTGCTCACAGTCGAGCTGGATGCGCTCGCGATCGCGAGCGCGCGCACACCATACGCGCACATTCGCGATGAGGACGCGGCGCTCGCCGTGCAGGAGCTGCAGCGCATTATGGCGGGCACGTGAGCGAACAACGCCGCGCGCGTGTGGAGCGCGTCATCGTGGGTGTGCTGCGCCAGGCCTGTGCGGACGCGCGCACGGACGATTTCACGCTGATCGGCGACACGGCCGCCGCGCGTTACGTGGATTCGCTCTGCAAGGCGGCCGGCGGCCGGGCGGGCGTGGGGCTGACGGTCGCCGCCGCCAGCAAGACCGCCCTGCTGCTCGGCGCCGGACCGGTGGCCGACGTGCTGCCGCTCGGCGATCTCTACTGCACGCAGATCGAGCAGCTGATCGGCGTCATGGAGCTGCCGCCGGAGCTGGCCGAGCTTGCCAAGGCGTGCGGCGGCGCCGAAACTCTCGACCGGGTGCTCGAGCTGCACTTCGACGAGCGGCGCACCTGGCAATCGGCGGTGGCCGAACTGACGTTCCCGGTACGCGAGCAGCTGAAGCAGCGGCTGGACGCGGCGCGCTTCCGGCGCACGCGCGTCGGCATCGTGCCGAAGCTGGGCAGCCGCACCCTGGGCATCGATCTGTATGCGTGACGTGAGGCGATGAATGCGATGAGTGGAATGAGTGCGTTGAGCGCGTTGGCGCAGGTCGAACCTGCGGTCGTGCAGCAGCTCGAGAAGCTGGTCACGACCCAGGTGGTGGTCGCGGTCGCGCTCGCCATCATCGCGCTGGCCGTGCTGGCGGTTGCGGTCGGCGCGCTGCTGGCCGTGCGCAAGCTGACCGGCACGGTGGACCGCACGCTCGCGCTGCTCACGCCCAAGGTCGATCCCATCCTGACCAGTGTTTCGCGCATCAGCGACGATGCCGAAGACGTGTCGTCGGCGGTGAAGCACCGCGTCAAGAACGTGCTCGACACGCTGGACGATCTGAACGGCCGGCTGCGGGCGGGCGCGGACTCGGTGGAAGAGCGGGTCAAGCAGTTCGGCGCGGTGGTCGAGGTCGTGCAATCGGAAGCCGAGGAGATCCTGCTGGACGCCGCGTCGACGGCGCGCGGCGTGCACACGGCGTCGCA
>JBQTJO010000173.1:0-9179 GCA_052387015.1 Gemmatimonadota bacterium | reverse complement strand
CGGCGCTCGTGTCCTTGCGAGGCACCAGGTCGGGAGGGAGCTGTTCGAGTGGAAGCGCCGCGGCGTCTTCGGGCACGGTGAGCAGCACCTCGTCGTCCTGCTCCAGGCCGTGCACGACGACGATCTGATCATCGTTCATGGTGCCGGTGACGACCTGCTGCCGCACGATGCGACGGCCGGCTTTCCGGTATACGAAAGTCAGCTCGCCTTCGGTGGCGACCGCCTCGAGCGGCACGTACAACACATCCTTGACGGTCGCCGTGAGAATCGCGTTGGCAGTCGTCATGCCGGGCCGCAGCGTGGTGTCGGCCTGCAGCACCTCCACCTTCACCTCGAATACTTTGGCATCGGCATTCGGCCGCTGCTCGCCGACGTTGGCAACCTGCACGACCTTGCCGGTGAGTCGCTTGTCGGGGTCCGCATCGAGCGTGATGTCGACATGCTGGCCGACGGCGATCTTGCGAACGTCGATCTCGTTCACGTACGAGACCGACTCCATCTGAGAGAGATCGGGCAGCGTGGCAACCGTCGGGTCCCAGGGATTGATCTGTGAGCCGGCCGTCTTCTTCTGGCCGTTCCACTCCTTCACGTAGATGACCATGCCGGGCGCCGGTGCACGGATGGTGAAGCCGTTCATCACGTCCTGCACGACTTTGAGCAAGTTGCTCTGCCGCTCGACGTCCGAGCTGACCTCGCGCATCTTCGCTTCGGCCTGACGCTTCTTGGTGATGTAGTTCGCCTTCGCCTGCTCGAACGCGCGCTTCGCTTTATCCAGATCGATTTCCGCCTGACGCTTGACCGAAGGCGCTTCGTAGGTCGACTGGTCGCGGATGATCTGCTTTTCTTCGAGCGCGTACTCCAGATTACGGATCTCCTCGCGTGCCTGCGCGAGCTGCAGCGTGGAGTCGAGCTGGGCCTGCGCGTACTGCGCCTCCGCCTTCTGAACCGCGAGCCCTACCTCCTGCACTTTCGCGGCAATGCCCGAGCGGTCCAGCTGGCCGACCACGTCGCCCGCCTTCACGACCGTCCCCTCGGGCACCAGCGACGAGATCCGCATCTGATACTGCTGCGCCTGCTGCGCGTTGGTGGGCCCCTGCACCTGCACGAACTTGCGCGCGCGCAGCTCACCGGTCGTGGTTACGACAACCTTGAAATCACCGCGCTCCACGCGCGCGGTCAGCTCACGCTCGGTCGCATCCGTCGAGCTGCCGAGCAACGCGACGAACACGATGAGAAGGACGAGGCTGCCACCCGACAGCAATAGAGAACGTCCCTGTGGAATTTTCATTGGCGGTGCCACCTAGTGTCCCGTCCCGTAACTTCCTTGGCATTCGAGGGCCGCTGCATCCCGCATCGCTGCGTTGCTCCTCCTCGAAATAACGCTGCTATGCCTTCGTCGTCGCGCCTTGCGTTGCGGGCGCAGCGTCCCTCTCGATGCTCAAGGAACTTCCGGGACGGGACACTAGCAGGATGAAGCGCTGAAGCATGCAATGCGGTTACGGCGGAAAGATGCTAGGGCAAGGCGAATACGTAAAGCGTCATGCCGCGGGGCGCCGCCTCCAAGCCGGGCGCAAAGCCCTTGACCCAGCCGCCCCAGCCGGATGGCACTGCCACATACTGCTTGCCGCGCACGCTGTACGCGATCGGGCTTCCATGGATACCGCTGCCGGTCTGCAGCTGCCAGAGAAGTTCCCCGGTCCGGCCGTCGATCGCGAGAAACTCGCCGGTGGGTTTGCCGGTGAAAATCAGGTCGCCGGCGGTTGCGAGCACCGAGGCAACCATCGGGTGCTCGTTGCGGAACGACCACACCTCTCGGCCGGTCGCGGCATCAATGGCCTTCAGATACCCGCGCTGCTCGCCACGCAGCGGCATGCCGGCGCTGCCCCAATAGGGCATGCCCTCACGAAACTCCGCCGGTCCGGTCGTGAACTCGGCACACAAATCGACAACCGGCGCATACAGTAGCCTCGTTCGAGGGCTGTAGGCGGCGTGATTCCATTCCTTTCCGCCCGCGGGGCCGGGGCAAATGGTCGTTCCGCCCGGAGTAGGTAGCAGACGCGGACTGGCAATGCCCGTGCGAGCATCGACTTCGCCCCATGTCACGCGCGTAAACGGGGCGGCGTATTTGAGCCTCCCGTTAGTCCGGTCCAGGACATAGAGGTATCCGTTCTTGCTGAAATGCGCGAGGAGTCTTTCACCATTCTGATCGAACAGGATCGGCTCGTTGACGGCGTCGTAGTCCCAGACGTCGTGCGGCATCACCTGGAAGTACCATTCGAGGGAGCCATCATCCGGATCCAGCGCCAGAATCGAATTCGTATACAGATTCGCGCCCGGTCGCACGCTGCCATCGAACGGCGGGCCCGGATTCGATGTGCCCCAGTAGATCAGGTCGAGCTCGGGATCGTAGGTGCCGGTTATCCATGTGGTGCCGCCACCACGTGCCCAGGCGTCATCTGCCGGCCACGTATCGGAGCCCGGCTCGCCGGGTGCCGGTACCGTATAAGTCCGCCACACCGGCTTGCCCGTTTCGACATCAAACGCGTCGAGATGCCCGCGCACGCCGTACTCGCCGCCCGCATTCCCCACCAGCACCAGATTTTTCACCACGAGCGGCGCAGCCGTCGAGCTTTCACCGGCGCGATAGTCGAGAAAGGTCTGCTTCCATACAGGCTTGCCCGTTACGCCATCGAGGGCGACGAGCTGGCCTTCCGGTGAGGCGTAAAAGACTTTGCCTCGCCCGACCGCCACACCGCGATTCACATTGCCGCAGCAAAGCGGCACATCCAGCGGCACCGGATGCTGGTACTGCCAGAGCATCTCGCCGGTTGCGCCATCGAGCGCCCAGACATAGCCGGCCGGACCGGACACGAACAGCACGCCGTCCACGACCAGCGGGGTGGCTTCAAAAGCGTAGGTCGCAGGATTTGCGATGAGTCCGACCATGCCGAACTGGAAAGCCCAGGCCACGCGCAGATCTCTAACGTTCTCCCGATTGATCTGGTCGAGCGCGCTGTAGCGGTGGCCATCGTAGGTGCCGTGATAGGTCAGCCAATCAGCGGGCGCGCTGCCGGCTTGCACGAGCCGCTCGAAGGTGAGGCCCTCGAGGACGGGCGGCGCCGAGCCACGCAGACGCATGTTTCTGGAGTTCAGCGGCTCATCACGCTCAGTAATCGGAAACGAGGGGTGACTCGCGCACGCAGTCAGTACGATGAGCAGCAGCGCACGGGCAAGGCGGATGGGGGGAAAGCGCGCCAATACGTCTCCGTTATTCAGGGCCTGCGCTGCCTGGGTCGATCGAGTCGCGCGTGCGGCGGCGGCTCACCCAGAACGATGATCACGCCCAGCATGCCGCGCCCGGCATGATCACCGACCGGACATAGGAACGCATACATCCCGGGCTGATCCAGACGGAGACGCGTGACGCCGGCCTTTCGGCCGGGCAGCACCAATACACGTCCGTCTCCTTCGCTCGGCACGACCGGTGTGTGAACAATGCGATCTTCGTTCTGGAACTCGAGCGCGAGTTCGCCGGTGCGCCTCATAACAATGATGCCTGGCTTGTAGATCAGCTCGTGGGCAGGGATGCGAATTCTGGCACGCAAGAGACCGTCGGCGTCCTCCTCCGCGTATGCAAGTCCACCATGCGCGAAGAGCCGGCCGAGCATCGCCTCATTTGCGTCGTCGACTGCCGGGAGGAAATTCACGAGCCGCGCAAGCGGAGGATCGAGCTGCCCGAGAACGCTGGGACGCAAGAGTCTCAGGTACTCGCATCCGGTAAGCAGGATGGCAGCGCAGACGATCGGGAAAAGGCGAGCTGGCCCCTTTTTCACGGGGCCGGTGCGCTGCACTTCGCGTGCCGCACTGCGCGCGCGAAGAACAGCGCGATGTGTCGCTTATCGGCGGACCCGCAGCCGCACCTGGGTTTCCCACGGATCGCGAGCGGTCAGCTCATCAGCCGACACGCGCTCCACAGGATATCCAGCGCCGGCGAGACTATGTGCGGCCGCCGCAACACTGGTCTGATCCGGCACCTCGATCGTCCACTCGAGCAGCCGTGCATCAGCCGGCTTCGGCGGCTTCGCGCCGGCGCCGGCCCACGTGTTGGTGCCGAGATGGTGATGGTAGCCGCCCGCGCTCATGAACAATGCGCCGGGATAGCTCCATACCGTCTGATCGAAACCGAGGCCTTCGCCATAAAATGCCGCGGCCTGTGCCAGATCGCCGGCGTGGAGATGCACGTGGCCGATCACCGTGCCGGCCGGCATGCCGGTCCACGCCGCATCACCGCCGGCGTGCACGACGGCGTCCACGTCCACCGGGTCCGTCGCCATCATCAGCTCGCGACCGCGGCGCAGCCAGCTCTCACGCGGGCGGTCGGCGTAGATCTCAATGCCGAGCCCGTCCGGGTCGGATACGTAAAACGCTTCGCTGACCAGGTGGTCGGCCGCGCCAGCGCGCATGCCCGTCTGGGAGAGATGCCGAACGAAGCGACCGAGCGACGGGCGGTCGGGCAACAGAATCGCAAAGTGATACAGACCGAGACGCTCGCCGCGACCGGCCGGCCGGGCGCCGGGCTGCTCGCGCAGCTCCACCAGCACGCGGTCCTCGCCATGTGCCGCGAGGGTGGCACTGCGCTCGTCGCTTTGCAGAGTTCGGAAACCGAGCGTCCCCTCATAGAAGGCGAGGGAACGCTCCAGGTTGAAGACCTGCAGGCGCACCGGCCCGAGGCGGGTCTGCTCGGGCAGACGGTACCCCTTCGGCGCGCGGCCGTAGCTGCCGGCGGCCGCGGGCTCGGCGCCCGCGGCGCCGCCAAAGATGTCACGCGTGGTCACACCCATCTCGCGAATCTCCTTTACCTGGAGCGCCGCCGTGGCGTTACGCCGCCAGCCGCCGGCCGCTTCCGGCCGTGCTCGCGCCCGCAGTCCGGCGCGCGATCAGGGCATCGATCGAGAAGGCGCCCGCGCCCATCACCGTGAGGGCCGCCGACGATGCGAGCAGCGAGAGCGCAAACTCGTAGCCGTTCGGCAGGAAGAAGCCGGCCTGCAGATGAACCAGCAGGATTGCGCCCAGCATCTGGAAGAGCAAGCCGAGCGAAACCACGCGGGTGAGCAGCCCGGCGATCAACGCGAGACCGCCGAAGAACTCGAGCAATGCGATGAAGGGCCCGACGAGACCGGCCATCGGGATACCCATCTGACCGAATGCCCCGGCAACGCCGGGCAGACCGTAGACGAAGAGCTTCTGGGCGCCGTGCACGGCGAAGATCGCGCCGACGAGGATACGGAGAATGGCCAGGCCGGAATCGATCTGGCGAGCCGAGGCGGAACGGAAGAGTGACATGGGAGACTCCTGGTTGTTGGTTTAACATCTAGTGTGACAACACTTATTTGGTCAAAAAAAGAGCTCAGGTAGCCTCACGCACGAGGCTGAGCAGCTCGATGAGCTGCTCGAGCTGGGCGTCGCTCAGGTGGCCAAGGCGGCGCTCGTGCTCCTCGGCAACCGGGACCTCGAGCTCCTGAAGCACGCGCCGGCCGCGGTCGCTGATGCGGGTTCGGACCTGGCGGCGGTCTTCGGCCTCACGCGCACGGCTGACCAGCCCCGCGCGCTCCATGCGATCGAGCAGACGCGTCATATCGGGCATGCGGGTCAGCATGCGGTCGCGCACCTCATTGCGGCAGAGCCCCTCCGGCTCGGCACCGTAGAGGATGCGCAGCACATTGTACTGAGCGGACGTGATGCCGAACGGCTTGACCAGCTGGTCGAAATCGTCGGCCAGCCTGGCCGCCGTGCGCACGATGTTCAGGTGAGCCTCCTGCTCGAGGCTCTTGAACGGCCGGCGCTGTCGGATCTCGTCGCGAAGCTGAGTCATACCCCAAAATAAATGTTGTAACACCCAATGTCAAGACTGTGGATCTCCACCGAGGCCTGCAGCCCCGACTAGGTCGTATTGCCGGAGCGTGTGACGGTGTGTAGGGTATGAACCCCCGAATCCAATTCCGAGGAAATGAAACGATGATTTCAGAAGCGAAGCGGCTGCTGAGCGCAGTGACAGGGCTGCTCATATGCGCGGCCAATCTCAATGCTCAGGGTCCGGATCCGCGCCCCGGCCTGCGGGCCGGCTTTATCGACGCTGCCAGCGCGAGCCGTCACGTCGAGCTGATAGGGAGCAGGCCGCGGCCGGAAGGCTTCGTGAATGCCGCCAATCTCGGCGACCTCCTGTTCGCGAACTCGGATATGGCGTTCCGGGGCAACACGCTCTTCCTCGGAAGCTTCCACGGCTTTCAGATCTACGACATCTCCGATCCGCGCAATCCGCGACTGCAAACCGCTTTCGTCTGCCCGGGCGGCCAGGGTGACCTGTCGGTTCACGGCAACCTGCTCTTCATGTCGGTCGAGATGCCGAACGGTCGCATCGATTGCGCGCCTGGCGGCAGCATGTCGGATTCGGTGAGCGCCACGCGCTTCGGCGGCGTCCGCATCTTCGACATCAGCGATCTCAATAAGCCGAAGCAGGTCGCGGCCGTGCAGACGTGCCGCGGCTCGCACACGCACACGCTGGTCAGCGATCCCGAGGACAAGGAGAACGTCTACATCTACGTCTCGGGCGCGATGCCGGTGCGCTCGCCTTCGGAGCTGGCGGGGTGCTCGGGGCTGCCGCCGGAGAAGGATCCGAACACGTCGTACTTCCGCATCGAAGTCATCCAGGTCCCGCTCGCGGCGCCGCAGACCGCACGCATCATCAACACGCCGCGCGTGTTTGCGGCTACCAGCGGCGCGGTGGCCGGCCTGTGGCAGGGCGGCACTCACGGCCCCGGCACGCAGGAGACGGCGAGCACCAATCACTGCCACGACATCACGGCCTATCCGGAGATCGGGCTGGCGGCGGGCGCGTGCTCCGGCAACGGCATCCTGCTCGACATCTCGGATCCGGCGAATCCGGTCCGCATCGCGGAGGTCAGCGATCCGAACTTCGCGTACTGGCATTCGGCCACTTTCAGCAACGACGCGTCGAAGGTTTTGTTCACGGATGAGTGGGGCGGCGGCATGGCGCCCCGCTGTCAGGCGACCGATCGCAAGGAATGGGGCGCGGACGCGCTGTTCGAGCTGAGCGCAGACCGCAAGCTGCGCCAGACCGGCTACTACAAGCTGCCGGCCGCGCAGGGACCGACCGAGAATTGCGTCGCGCACAACGGCTCACTCATTCCGGTGCCCGGGCGCGACATCATGGTGCAGGCGTGGTATCAGGGCGGCATGTCGGTGTTCGACTTCACGGATCCCGCGAATCCGGTCGAAATCGCCTACTTCGATCGCGGCCCATACCACGAGAAGAATCTGCTGCTGGGCGGCTACTGGTCGACTTACTGGTACAACGGTCAGATCTACGGCTCGGAGATCGGGCGCGGCCTCGACGTATTCACGCTGAAGCCGAGCGAGCAGCTCTCGGAAAACGAGATCGAAGCGGCCAGGCTCGCGCGCGTCGCCGGGTTCAACCCGCAGACGCAGACGCGCGTGACGTGGCCCGCGAGTTTCGTGGTTGCGCGCGCGTACGTCGATCAGCTGAAGCGGGTACACAGCGGGTCCGATGCGGTGTCACGCATTGCGAGCGATCTGGCTGCCGCCGAGAAGCTGACCGGCAAGGCCCGCGCGACCGCGCTGACCCAGCTCGCCGCGCGCGTGGATGGGCTCGACGGAGAGGGTCGTTCAGCGACGCTGCTGGCGCAGCTGCTGAAGGAGCTGGCGGCTCAGAGCTGAAGGTGGTTGAGCGTATCGGGCCGAGATGGGCTAGTCCGGCCGCGGTACGCTCCCTTAGAATTGAGGCATGATCATCCGGGTGTTCGTGACCGGCGGCACATTCGACAAGGAGTACGATGAGCTGCGCGGCACGCTCGAGTTCCACGATACCCACATCCAGGAAATGCTGCGTCTCGGCCGCTGCAAGGTCGACGTTGCGATCCGCACGCTGATGATGGTGGACAGCCTGGACATGACCGAGGATGATCGCGCGACCATAGTCGACAACTGCCGGCGCGGTGAGGAGACCCGCATCGTCGTGACGCACGGCACGGATACGATGGTCGAGACGGCGCACGCGCTGGCGAGCGAGATCGATGACAAGACGATCGTGCTCACCGGCGCCATGGTGCCGTACGCGTTCGGCAGCTCCGACGGTCTGTTCAATCTCGGCAGCGCGCTGTCTTTCGCGCAGGTGCTGCCGGCCGGCGTCTACATTGCCATGAACGGTCAGTACTTCACCTGGGACAACGTTCGCAAGAATCGCGAGCTCGGCGCGTTCGAGCTGATCAGCCCCAACTCCAGCCCTACAGGTGTAGAAACATGAAGCACGTCATCACCCGCGCCCTTGCGATTGCGGCCTTTGCGACCGCGTTCGCGTTGCCCGCAACGGCGCAGCAGAAATCCAGTACGCCCACGCTCGGCATCGATGTGTCGGGCATGGACCGCAGCGTGCGACCGCAGGACGATTTCTTCCGCTACGTGAACGGCGCGTGGGCGGACCGCACCGAGATCCCGGCCGAGATGTCCAGCTACGGCTCGTTCGTCGATCTGCGCGACAAGACGGCGGCCGCGCTGCGCGAGCTCATTGAAGGCGCAGCCGCGCAGAAGCAGCCCGCCGGCTCGGTTCAGCAGAAGGTCGGCGACTTCTACCGCAGTTACATGGATACGGCGCGCATCGAGTCGCTGGGCCTCACGCCGCTGGCGGGCGAGCTGGCCGAGATCCAGAAGCTGAGCGACACGAAGGAGCTGCCGACCGCGTTCGCGCAGCTGATGCGCGCGGGCGCACGGGTGCCTTTCACGGCCGGCGTCGGGCAGGACCCGAAGAACTCCGACGTGTACGCGGTGTCGATGGGCCAGTCGCGCCTCGGCATGCCCGATCGCGACTACTATCTGCGGCAGGACGAGAAGTTCGCGGCGATCCGCAAGGCCTACACCGATTACATCACCGAGCTGTTCGCGCTGGCGCGGCTGCCCGATGCCGCGGGCGCGGCGCAGCGGATTCTCGCGCTGGAGACGAAGCTCGCTGAAAAGCAGTGGGATCGCGTGCGCAATCGCGACCGCAACGCAACCTACAACAAGCTGACGGTCACCCAGCTCGGCGCGAGCGCGCCCGAGTTCGATTTCGCCGCTTTCCTGAGCGCGCTGCGCGGCGCGCCCGTGGA
>JBQTJO010000172.1:0-2633 GCA_052387015.1 Gemmatimonadota bacterium | reverse complement strand
ATACTCGAGATCGCCACCTACGGGGAGTCCGCGCGCCAGGCGCGTCACCGCAATCGCAAGTGGCGCGATCAGCCGTTGAAGATACAATGCCGTCGCCTCGCCTTCCACACTCGGATTGGTCGCGACTATGACTTCGTGCACGCCATCACTGAGTCGCGTCAGCAACGACTTAACGTTGAGCTCGCCGGGTCCTATACCCTCGAGCGGCGACAGCCGCCCGCCCAGCACGTGATACAAGCCGCGATACTCGCCGCTGCGCTCGATCGCGCCAATGTCCGACGCTTCCTCCACCACACACACCAGCGTGCGGTCGCGGCGCGGATTCGCGCACAGCGCGCACGGGTCGTCCTCCGTCAGGTTGCCGCACGCCGGGCATGCGTGAACCCGCTCGGCCACCGTCTCGAGCACGTGCGAAAGTCGCCTGACTTCCTCAGGCGGTCGCTTGAGCAGGAAATACGTGAGGCGAAGCGCGGTCTTCCGACCGATTCCCGGAAGCCGCGCCAGCTCACTCGTGAGCTCGTCGATTACACTCATTCGGCCGTCATAAACCTAGGCAGCCCAATGATATACTGCAACAAAAATCCTAAAGACCGGGCAGCCCAAACGGCAGGTTCAAACCGCCATACACTTTCTTCATCTCTTCTTCCGCCACTTGCGCCGCGCGCTGCTGCGCCTCGGACACCGCGGCCAACACGAGATCCTCGAGCATTTCGACATCGGCTGGATCGACCACCGCCGGATCGATTTTCACGGAACGAATCTGCCCGCGGCCGTCCGCCGTGACGGTGACCATCTCTCCGCCGGACGAGCAGGTGACGGTGCGGTTCCCGAGGTCGGTCTGAAGCTGGCTGATGCGGGCCTGCACCTGCTGACCCATCTGGAAGAGCTGCTGATAGTTTGTCATGTGTGCCTCTATGTGCTGCATGGCCACGCGGCCGTCGGCTGTCGGATTTGCACAGGCCAGGCCACTACTTACCTAATACCCGATGTCCTCTTTGGGGTTCGGGTAATCAGCTCCAGGAATGGCACGTTTCCGTACACAAACTCCTCACCCCGGTCCCGCCGGACGAACGCCGGCGCGTGGTCGCCGACGATCAGGATGCGCAGGGGGGGCAGCGCCGGGTCGGTCGCCAGCGCGGCCAGCCGCTCCATCAGGTCGCGCCAGAAGAGCCCCTGCAGACAGATGCCGGGCGCCTTGCGACACACATCCAGCTCACCGATTCCGCTGCTCTGCCACGCTGCACGAAACTCATCCATGCGGGGCAGGTCGATAGGCGTATGCGCATCGAGCGTCAGCCAGTACACGAAGCGCCGCTCACCATCGCGCAGCATGCGTTCAATGGCGAGAATCGCAGCGCGGTCGCAGATGCCGCGGAACTGCGTGCCGCAGCGGCGGCCGGGCGTGGTGCGGGCGAGAGCGTCGTCGAAATAGATCGAGTCGAAGAGCAGCGGATACCACTGCGCGCGATCGTAGTAGGCCGGCGTGTAGCCGTGCACGGCGAAGGTGGTGTAGCCGCGTGCGGCGAGGCGGCGCGGCAGGCAGCGCGGCAGGGCGGCGGCGGGCAGCGTAATGTAGTCCGCGAAGATACCGCACAGCTCGCGCAGCTCGCCGGACGTCGTGCCGCCGCGGAAGTCGACGACGCCGCCGCGGGTATCGTAGCGGGCGCGAATCGCCGGCGAGGCGAGCGGCTGCCAGACGAAGCTGCGCAGGGTGGAGTCGCGCAGCGCGCCCAGCGATTCGACGAGCACGAGCAGCACGTTTTCGCCGCGCAGCTCGCCATGGTCGACGTCGTCACGCAACGAATCGGACGCGGCGGCCACCGGATACGCGCCGGGCGCGGCGGAGCGGATGCGGTCGCGCAGGTCGTATATGAACCGGCGGGTGGAAGAGGACGCCGTCGCAAAAAGGGAAACACCGCTCACCAGCATGGCCGCGAGCACCAGGAAGCGGCGGCGGCGGTCGCTCAGGAATTTGAGCGCGAAGAAGCCGATGCCGGCCGCGATGGCGATGGCAATGGCGAGGCCGAGCGCGACCGTGATCTGGAGGCCGATGGGCGCGTCCATGACGGCGATCGCGCCGGCGAAGATGTGGATGTTGTACATGGCCGCGGTGCTGGTGATGGCATCCAGGATGACCAGCACGCCGAAGCCGGCGACGCGCAGCCAGACCGGCAGCCAGAGCCAGGCCGCGCCGAGCGCGATGTAGTCGAGATTGACGAGCGCGCGATTGGTGAAGAGGAAGAGGCCGAGAAAATGGAAGAGCAGGTTCGGAAAAACGACGAACGCGAGCAGCGCGCGCAGTACGGCTTTGGCGCGCGCGCCGGGTGCGTCATCGACGAATACTCCAGGCGTTCTCAACGTGCTCCGTCACATGCGTAGCGCCATGCCAGGTGATGGCGATGGCATCGAAACGATACTCCAGACCGGCACGCGCGTTCCCGCGCAGCCACGCACGCGCGGCGTGCTCGACCTCGCGCCGCTTCGTCCAGCTGATGGCCTCGAGCGGGTGGCCGTGCTCGCGGCCGGCGCGCGCCTTCACCTCGACAAACGCGACAGTATCGCCTCGCTGCGCGACAATGTCGATCTCCTTGTGGCCGGCGCGGTAGTTCCGATCGAGGATCTGCCAGCCGCGC
>JBQTJO010000171.1:0-5517 GCA_052387015.1 Gemmatimonadota bacterium | reverse complement strand
GAGGTAAGTCATGTGCGGAAGCGTAGGGCGGCGTTGGATTCTTGGCGCGGCCGTTGTGCTGCAGCTTGCAGTGACTGACGACCGGCCATCAGCTACACCGGCTCGATCAGTGGCCGCACGATCACGGGACGGCTGAACGGCGGGAATATCCAGCACGACGGTCCGTTTACGAATACGGCGCTCACACTTAGTCGATAATGAGCTTGAAAGGAACCGCCACTATGCAACATCGCGCATCGGTTTTCGCGCTCGCTGTCACATTTTTCGTGCCGAGTCTGCTCTCCGCGCAGCAGCAGGACCGCGTGTTTTCGCGCCCGACGCAGCGGCCGCCGCTGCACGGCACGCATTGGGTCGCGCTTACCGGCAAGCCGCTCGGCGCCGCGGCCGGCGCCATGATCTTTCAGCAGGGCGGCAACGCCATTGATGCTGCCTGTGCCATGCTGGCCGCGGTAGCGACTCAGTGGGACGTGCTCGGCTGGGGCGGCGAAACGCAGGCGCTGATCTACAATCCGCACACGAAGAAAGTCATCGGCATCAACGCGCTCGGCGTCGCGCCTACGGGTGCGACGGCGGAATTCTATCACTCGAAAGGCTACAACTATCCGCCGGAGGACGGCCCGCTGTCCGCAGTCACACCCGGCACACCGGGTGGACTGATGACCATGCTCGCCGAGTTCGGCACGTTGTCCCTCGCGCAGGTATTGGCGCCGGCTATTCGTCTGGCGGATGGCTATGCCATCGAGGCGCAGACCGCGAATGCGATGGAGCGCAGCAAGACGAGGTTGAAGCAGTGGAAGTACTCGCCATCCGTGTTTCTGCCTCACGTCGGCGCAGCGCGCGAAGCGCCGCAAGCCGGCGAGCTTTTCCGGCAGCCCGATCTGGCGGCCACCCTTCGCAAGCTCGTCGAAGCGGAGCAGAACGCGTTGCGTGCCGGCAAGTCGCGCAAGCAGGCCATCTATGCTGCATACGATCGCTTCTACAAGGGCGACATCGCGCAGGAGATCGTCCGCGCGACCCGCGCAGAGGGCGGTCTGTTCACCATGGAGGATCTGGCGAACTGGCAAGTGAAGCTGGAGGAGCCGCTCTCGACCAACTACAAAGGCATCGACGTCTACAAGCTGAAGCCGTGGACGCAGGGTCCGGTGCTGCTCCAGGCATTGAACATCATCGAGAACATCGACATCAAGTCACTCGGCTACAACAGCACGAAGTACATGCACACCCTTTATCAGGTCATGAACCTCGCTTATGCGGATCGCGATTTCTACTACGGCGATCCTGACTTCCCGCCGGCAGAGCCGATGCGAGGCTTGCTGTCGAAAGAATACGCGAAGGCGCGCGCGCAACTGATCAATTATGAGCGCAATGACACCACTGTAAAGCCGGGCGATCCGTATCCCTATCAGAACGCCACCAATCCTTTTGCAAAGTATCTCGAGGCCTGGCCGCCGAAGCCGAAGCCGGTGCGCATTACCTCGGAAGCGGCGACGCGCACATGGCAGGAAGCGTTCTACGCCGGTACGACGTCGATCCAGGCTGCCGACTCGTCCGGCTGGGTGATCTCGGTGACGCCGAGCGGCGCGTGGATTCCGGCGGTGATCGCGGGCCGCACAGGCGTCGGATTGAGTCAACGCGCGCAGCAGTTCGTGACCGATCCAGCCGACAATCCGTTCAACGTGATCGCGCCCGGCAAGCGGCCGCGCGTAACCCTGACGCCTACTCTGGCGCTGAAGGACGGCGTGCCGTGGGGCGCGTTTTCGGTGCAGGGGGGCGACACGCAGGACCAGAACCTGTTGCAGTATTTTCTCAATGTCGTGGAATTCGGCATGACGCCGCAGCAGGCCGCCGAAGCGCCCAATATCAATTCCTTCCAGATGCGTAACTCGTTCGATGATCACGCCGCGCAACCCGGACGTCTGCTGGTCGCGTCGTCGACAGCGCCGCGGGTGCGAGCAGAGCTGGAGCGTATGGGTTACAAACTGCGGTTCGCCGAGCGCACGTCCGGACCGATCACCGCGATCTGGTTCGACCGCAAGCACGGCAGCATGTGGGGCGCCGTCAGCAACTACGGCGAGGACTACGGCATCGCCTGGTAGCTTGTGAATAGTCACAATCCCGGGAGCGCCAGAATATGGACCTTCAGGACATTGGATCAATAGCGGAGATTCTCTCCGCTGTCGCCGTGCTCGTATCGGTCGTCTATCTGGCGACTCAGATCCGGCAAAACACAATCGCGCTTCGCCAGACCATGAGCCAGTCGGTCGCCGTGGGTGGAACCGAATTCGCTCGTTCCATTTATGAGGATCCTGATTTGTCCGATCTCTTCTTCCGTGGGGTTGCGAGCTGGCATGCGCTCTCCGCATCCGAGCAGAATCGCATGCGACTCGTCTTTCATTCGCAATTCCGCCTGTGGGAAGATCTATATTTCCAGCATTTGCATGGTGTGATGGACGACGAAGCCTGGGAAGGCTGGAATGTGCTGCTGATCGGCTACTTTCATCAGCCAGGGGTGCGAGCGTGGTGGGCGACTCGAAAGCAGGTGTACGCACGAAGCTTCCGTGACTACCTGGAATCGACGCGAGCTAGAGAGGCGTCAGTCGTCATTGAACCGGAACACGCCGCATCGACATGATTGTGAGCCGTAACGAGGGACACCTCTATTCGTAGTGATAGCGACACATCAGGAAGTCGACACGATCGTCGCGGACCAGGTAGACGAGGCGATGCTCCTGAGTGATGCGCCTCGACCAGACGTTCGCGCCGAGATGCTTCAGCGGCTCGGGCTTGCTCCGACCATGAAACGGGTCACGCAGCACTTCGTCCACTAGCGCTAGAATCTTGAGCGCGATGCGGCGGTCCGATTCGACCCAGTATTGGAGATCTTCGCGAAACTCCGTTTGAAAAACAGATTCGCGGTGCTTGGCCACTTTCTACTCGAGGTCCAGCTCTTTTCGGAGCTGCGCCACCGTCTGCGGCTTTCCTTTTGAATCAATGGCGCGCTGAAGAGCGGCGAGCAGGCGCTGCGCGTTCTTCGGTGAACGCAGTAGGTGCGCGGTTTCTTCCAGACTGCGGAGCTCATCGGCCGGGACGACCGCCATGTCCTCATGGCCACGCCGAGTAATGATCACCGGCTCCTGGGTCTCCTCGGCATGCTCGAGAATTTCGGCCAGGTTCTGACGCGCGTAGCTGTAGGTTGTCTGCCTGGACATTATTCCCCTCCTAATGTACAGATACATTGTACAATAAGTCGAGCCGTGTCAAGCTGGCGCGGTTCCCAACCGGTTTTTCTACCTCGGACCGACTGTGCACCCTTAGATTCGATCATCCCCGATCTGGAGACCACATGAAATATCCAACGCTGTTGGTCATGGCGTCGGCGCTCACATCGGTCGCCGCGGCGCAGGCGCCGGCAGCCGTGCAAATCACATCGGCAACCGCGCCATTGCCGGAAGAATTCCGCGCGACTGCCGCAGTTCTCGGATACAAGCCCGGCAGCAGCGTGCTCGTGCCGCTGCGCACCGGCACCGGCGCGTTCATCTGTCTGGCCGACGATCCGTCCGACGAGCGCTTCCACACCGCGTGCTATCACAAATCGCTCGAGCCGTTCATGGCGCGCGGCCGCGAGCTGCGCGCGCAGCAGGTCGCGAACGTGGACAGCGTGCGCTACGCAGAGGTCGAGGCCGGCAGGCTCGTCATGCCGCGCGCGCCGACCGCGCTCTACAGTCTGACCGGCAAGGCCGAGAACGTGGCCACGGATGGCGCGGTGACCGGCGCGCGTGAGCTGTACGTCGTGTACATTCCCTTTGCGACGTCGGAATCGACCGGCCTGCCCGCCAAGCCCGACGCCAACAAGCCGTGGCTCATGTTTCCCGGCACGCCCAAGGCGCACATCATGTTCGTTCCGAGGATGTAGCGCCGCAGACCAGGAATGCCGCACGAGCCACAGGCTCGTTGCGGTCGCGCAAAATCACGGGGGGCTCCTTAATGTGCAGAAACATCAGACCGCTCTTCAATTTCGAGCCACCCACCAGCGATGAAGAAATTCGCGCAGGCGCGCTGCAGTACGTGCGCAAAGTGAGTGGCAGCACGAAGCCGTCGAAGGCCAACGAGGCCGCATTCGAACGGGCGATTGCGCAGGTGAGCGCCGTCACGCGCGAGTTGCTGGGCGCGCTCGTGACGCAGGCGCCGCCGAAGAATCGGGATATCGAAGCCGAGCGAGCGCGAGCGAGGGCGCGCAAGCGGTATAGCCCTTCACAATGACCGGCCACACCTGCGGGAACTTTCCGGCCGGTATTTCGTCGATCATATAGGCGACCCACGATTCACCCGCCTCGCCCGGCAATGACGGAGAACACCCATGTCCACAATGACGGTCCAAGCGACTTTCGATCCGAACAAAGCCCAGGCCTTTGCCGGCCGATTCCTCACCGCTCTGAACCGACGGGGCGCTCTGTTTGATGGTTTCGATCGGACACCGCACCCTTCTGTTCGATGTCATGAGCCAATCACCTCCCGCAACTTCACAAGAGCTCGCGGCCCGAGCGGGCTTGCACGAGCGCTACGTGCGCGAGTGGCTCGGTGCGCTGGTGACCAGCAGGGTAGTCGATCTGGACCCGGTCACCGGCCGGTTTTCGCTGCCTCCCGAACACGCGGCGTTTCTGACCCGGGCGGCGGCTGCCGACAATATCGCGGTGTTTGCGCAGTACGTCGCGCTGATGGGTTGTGTAGAAGACGACATTGTCGAGTGCTTCAAAAAGGGCGGCGGCGTGCCGTACGAGAGGTTCCCGCGTTTCCACGAGGTGATGGCCGAGGACAGTGGGCAATCGGTGCTTGCAATGTTGGAGTCGCACATCCTGCCGCTCGTGCCGGCGATCGCGGATCGGCTCGCAACCGGTATCCACGTTCTGGATGTCGGCTGCGGCCGCGGCCGCATCATAATGCGGCTGGCCGAGCTGTTCCCGCGCAGCAGCTTCGTAGGGATCGACCTTTCACCGGACGCAATCGGCTTCGCGCGCGACGAGGCAACGAGGCAAGCTCTCAGTAACGTCGAGTTCGTGGTGATGGATGCCAGCAACTTCTTCGACGAGCTCTCCGAACCGGAATCCCTGGATTTCATCACGACGTTCGATGCCATACACGATCAAGCGAAGCCCCTCAACGTGCTCAAGGGCATCCATCGCGCATTGCGCCCGGACGGCGTCTACTTGATGCAGGATATCAGCGGCACCAGCCACATGGACAAGGATATCGAGCATCCGATCGGCACGTTCCTTTACACCGTTTCGTGCATGCACTGCATGACGGTATCGCTTGCCCAGGGCGGCGAAGGCCTGGGCACCATGTGGGGCGAGGAAAAGACGCGCGAGTATCTCGAGCGAGCGGGCTTTCGATCGATCATGACGCACCGGCTTGCACATGACATCCAGAACAACTGGTACGTCGTGCTGAAGTGACAACTCATAGACAGGCGAACATTCAGGACTCGTCTTCTTCGCTGCAATCGCGGCGATCCAGCGC
>JBQTJO010000170.1:0-1694 GCA_052387015.1 Gemmatimonadota bacterium | reverse complement strand
CACGTTCCTGATGGTGTTCCTGATCCCGACCACGCAGAACCGCGACTCGGAGGCGATCCAGGTGAAGCTCGACGAGCTGATTCGCTCGATCGACGGCGCGCATCTCGCGCTGCTCGATCTCGAAGAGCTCGACGACAAGGATCTGGATCGCATCTGCTCGGACTATCGCGAGCTCGCGCAACAGGCGCGCAAGGATTTGCGCGCGGGTAAATCGGATACGGACGTGCGCGAGGTCGGCGATTCGCATCGCAGGGAGTCGAATCAGAAGCGTCGCCGCAAGGCGACCAAGTGAGCCGCGCGGGAACCGCGGCGAGCAAGCCACGTTGTTAGGCGATGGCGAAAACGTGGTCGCAATACGCGCGTGTAACCTCTCTATGCATCGCAGCGCTGCTCGCGGCAGCATGCGGCGGATCTGGCGGAAATCCGGACGCAGGCGATCCGCCTGCAACGGGTAGTCCACCGCCGCCGGCCGCTCCGGCTCCTCCTCCTGCTGATCCTGCACCACCTCCGCCAACTGGCGGTGCATCGACTCCTGTCATCACCGGGGTGACATTCGACGCGGCCTCTCATCTGCGTGCTGCAGAGGGCAGCGACAACTGGCCCGTGACCTGGTCGGACGACGATCATCAGTACGCGGTGTGGGGCGACGGTGGCGGCTTCGAGGGTACGGAGAGCGATGGCCGCGCGAGCTTTGGTGTCGCACGCATCGAAGGCGACGGTCGCAACTACGACGGTGTAAATCGATTCGGCGGCAAGGACGGCGCATGCGACTCCACCATCACAGGAAAGGGACACGGCGCACCGATCAGCATCGGCGGCGTGCTCTACGTCTGGATCACGCCGGGCGCGGGTGCTACGGGCTACGAGGACTTCACGCTTCACCGCAGCCGCGACAAAGGCTGCCACTGGACGAGGCTCGACGTGAGTTTCGTCCGCTCGCGCGATCACATCAGCTATGGCAGTTTCGTGCAGTTCGGCCGCGACAATGCGGCGGCGCGCGACGCTTACGTTTACACCGTCGCTGCGGAAGTGACGGACGTCAGCACGCTTGCAATCGTGCAGCAACCGGGTCGCGTGATGCTGGTGCGCGTGCCCACGGCTTCGATCGACGATCAGGGCGCGTACGAATTCTTCGCGGGACTCGACGGCAGCGGTGAGCCGCAATGGTCGTCCGACCCGGACGAGCAAGTTGCGATCTACGAGGATGAAGACGGCGTCGGGCCGTTTGCGCAAATGACGTTCGTGCCGGGGCTCGATCGCCTCGTCTACACGAACCAGCACGGGTCCGGCTCCGGGAACGCAGCTTCACAATCGCTGCTGACGATGGCTGAAGCGCCGCAGCCGTGGGGGCCGTGGCACGTCTTCCATCGCGAGCGATTTGTCCCGCAGATCGCGCACACAGTGTTCCAGTGGAATTTCGCGCCGAAGTGGTTGCGCAACGGCGGGCGCGATTTCACGCTGATCTTCTCCGGCATCGACAGCAACGATTCCTGGAACACCATCGACGGCAGGTTCGCCACTCAGTAGTTCGGGCCTCGCTCATGACAGCGGCGCGGGCAGCGCAGTAGACTCCGCCGCCTATGAAGAAGAAAGCCGCAACGCCCGAAGCTCCCACTTCCGTTTCTGACATGGTCGAGCAGGTGGTGGGCTGCAAGTGGTCTGTCACGGTCCTGGCGCTGATCACTTCGGGGGTG
>JBQTJO010000169.1:0-6545 GCA_052387015.1 Gemmatimonadota bacterium | reverse complement strand
AGCCGCGGCCGCGGTCTCGGAAGTTCGCGCCAACTACGAAGGGCATTGCCGAGCGGCGCGCGAGCTGGCCGAAGCACATTTCGGATCCGATGTCGTGCTCGAGCGGCTGATTACCGACGCTGCCCCTGCCGGCTCCGCAAGTCGCGAATCTGCTGCGGCACGCGTTTCCACTGATCGCGCGTGAGAATCTTTTCGACCGCACCCAACGCGTTCTGGATCTCCAGTCGCGCCTTTTGAACCTGCGGCGCAACTTCCTGAAACGCGAGGCCGGCCTCTCCGGGTGAAATGCCGTCGAACCGTGAGCCCAGAGCGTCTGTGAATGATTCTGTTGCTGCAGGACGTTCCAGTCCGTCCGCCACTGAAGCGAGATGTTGTCGCTCAATTGCGCGTAAGGGCCGTTGGGCGTAGTGGGCAGGTTGAAGCGCTCGTCGAGAATCGACAGAAAACGTGAGACCGAATCGAGGGCGACGCCCGAACGGTGCTGGCGTTCGGATCGCTCGCGGACAGCGCGAACCGCTGATTGACGGTTCGCCAGGCTCCGAACGACAAATTGTAGAACAGCTTGTTGGAGACCATCGGTCCGCCGAACGAGCCGCCCACGGAATTACGCGCGAACGCGGTGGCCAAAGGCAGCGAGCTGAACTGCAGCGCATCGTGATCGATACGATACGAGAAGGATCCTTCCGTGCGGTTGGTGCCGCGCCGCGAGCTCATCACGACCTGACCGCCGGCAAAGCCGCCGCGCGAAGCATCGAAGGTATTGGTCGTGACTTGCGTCCGCCGAACTCCTTCCTGGTGCGGCCGGTCAATGAGTCGACCTCGGTGGCTACCACACCGGCCGCGAGCAGCGCGATCGAGTTCGGATCGAGGTCCGGCAGCGGCAGGCGATTGAGCAGCTCCTGGGACAGTTGAGTCGACTGCTCACCGGACTGTCCGCGACCCGGCGGCGGGCGCCGCGCCGTGACTTCGAGCTCCTCGAGTTCGATCGGCTCGGCCAGCGTGACGCTGATCACCAGCAGCTCCCGTTGCCGGCGCGCGCCACCATCAGATGACGGCCTCTTGTGCGTTCGCAGCGGCCGCCGGAGCGGTCAATACGAGAACCAGCCAGAAGCAGGGTTCGGCAACCGGCATCAGAATAGATTTCATGACCCACATTTGTGGCGGTAGGGGAGACCGGTCCCCAAAACTCTCAGGAGCAAAGACGCACCCAGTCGCTTGTGTCGTTCGCTGCCGGGACTGCGCCGCGAAAACCGGCACTATTTCTGCGGACGATCACGCGGTCGTCGCCGTTGAAAGGAGTGCCGATGCAAAAGAAGTTCGATCGCTGCTCGGAGACGCACCGTGAGGAGGCGCTCAGCGAGCTGCGCGCGGAGCTGGCCGACTTCAGCCATGACGGTCTCGTTCAGTTGTGCGAAGACCTGAGCGCCGGCAAAGTGGCGCGCGGCAGCTGGACCGGTTGCGTCATCTCCTACAAACGCGGTGCAGCCGGCAGCTCGCGCAGGGATCGCATGGGACGCGCACGCAACGCGTTCACGATTCTGTGGGACAACGGCTGGCTCACGGATGAAGAAGTGCTGGACGCCGCGCGCAGCGAGCTGCGCCGGCGCAGTGTCGAAAGCCCCGAGTGTACGCCGTCCGCGGTTGACCACGCGGCGAAATTCTGCTAGATTTCGAGGTCTCGGGGCTGTAGCTCAGCTGGGAGAGCACCTGCTTTGCAAGCAGGGGGTCAGCGGTTCGATCCCGCTCAGCTCCACTTCTTCTCGGGACTGCGCTACAGGACTGCGCTACGGAAAATCGCTACGGAACTGCGCTACGGTGCAGCGTCCGTGGCGTTTTTTATTGCGCCGTTCCGTCGCGCCGTCCTGTAGCGCCTCTCCGTAGCGCCGTTCCGGAGCGTAGCGCCTCTCCGTAGCGCCGTTCCGGAGCGTAGCGCCTCTCCGTAGCGCCGTCCTAGATTAGCCCGATGGCAACTACCCTTCGTGATGTAGAACGTCTGCCACGCCGTATCGGTTTGTGGAGCGCGGTCGCCGTGCTGGTCGGTTCCACTATCGGGAGCGGCATTTTCCGCGTGCCCAGCACGGTCGCAGCCGACGTAGGCAGCCTGGGCGGCATCGCACTGATCTGGATACTCGGCGCGCTGGTCGCGCTGTTCGGGGCGCTCACGCTGGCCGAGCTGGCCGCCATTTTCCCGCGTTCGGGCGGCATCTATGTGTTTCTGCGCGAGGCCTACGGTCCGCTGCCGGCGTTCCTGTTCGGCTGGACCGAGCTGCTGGTGATTCGGCCGTCCGCGCTGGGCGCGATCGCGATGATCTTCGCGCGCTACGCGGCCGCGCTGTTCGGTCTGCCCGCCGAAAGCGTGCGCTGGCTGGCCATTGCGGCGATCGTGCTGCTCGCGCTGGCCAACGTGCGCAGTGTCGTATTCGCGTCCGCCATCGTGAACGTCACGACCGCCGCCAAGATCGTCGCGCTGGCCGGCGTCGCCCTGATCGCGTTCGCGTTCGGCAATCCGGCGCAGGGCGCGCTGGTCGAGCCGTTCGCCTTCGCGCCGAACAGCTGGGGCGGCTTCGGCGTTGCGCTGATCGCGGTGCTCTGGGCCTATGACGGCTGGGCCGATCTGACCTTTGTCGCGGGCGAAGTAAAGGATCCGGAGCGGACCATGCCGCGCGCGCTGCTGCTCGGCACCGGGCTGGTCGTGCTGCTGTATCTGCTCGTCAATCTCGCATATCTGTACGTGCTGCCGACCGCCGACATGGCGGGTTCGGAGATCGTTGCGGCGGACGCGGCGCGCAGGATCTTCGGCGCGGTCGGCGCATCCGTGATCGCCGCGCTCGTCATGCTGTCCGCGTTCGGCGCGCTGACCGGCTCGACGCTGACCGGCCCGCGCATCCTGTACGCGATGGCCGATGACGGGCTGTTCTTCCGGCCGATCGCCTGGGTGCATCGCAAATACCAGACGCCCTACACCGCCATCCTGCTCACGTCGGGGCTGGGCGTCGGCTACGTCTCCATTCGCGGGTTCGAGCGGCTGGCCGGCGACTTCATCCTCGGCATCTGGCCGTTCTACGCCTTGGCGGTCGGCGCCGTCTTCATCTTGCGACGCCGCCGCCCCGAGCTCGAGCGTCCGTATCGGACCGCCGGGTACCCGCTGGTGCCGATCGTTTTCCTGCTCGCGTCCGTCCTGCTGCTCGGGAACTCTCTGATCGAGCAACCGTCTTCAACATTGTTGGACTTCGGCATCATCCTGATCGGCATTCCGGTTTATATGATCTGGACTCGCCTGCGCTCGAGCCCGAATGGCTGACCAAAGCGCGCGCCCATCCGCTTGGGGACCCTCGCTGCTTGCGGGGTATTACCGACGGGTCATCGCGCCGCCGCTGCGCCCGGCGCGGACCGGGCTGGAGCGCATCGGCCGCGCCGCCCTGCTCGGCGCCCAGATTCTGGCCGTGCTGCCGCGTCCGCGCCTGTATCTCAGGGCCGCCCTCCAGCAGACGTATCTGATCGGTATCAAGTCGCTGCCGCTCGTGCTATTCATCGCGATGCTGGGCGGCGCGGTCACTTCGCAGCAGTCCGGCGCCCAATTCAGCGGCGGTCTGCCGCTGTGGGTGATCGGCAGCGTGCTGGCCGCGAGCGTGCTGACCGAGCTGGGGCCGCTGCTCACCGCGATCGTCATGATGGCGCGCGTCGGTGCGGCGATCGCCGCCGAGCTGGCATCGATGCACGTCACCGAACAGATCGATGCGCTGCGCGCCATGGGGCGCGATCCGGTCGCGTTTCTGGTGGTACCGCGGGTGGTGGCGGGCGTCGTCGTATTTCCGGCGCTCGTGGTTATGGCGGATTTCGCCGGCCTGTTCGCCGGCTGGCTGGTCGGCCAGATCGCGGTGGACGGGCTGACCAGTGCCGACATCATCTACGGCATGCGGTACTACTTCCGTCCGTGGGCGCTCTGGTTTTCCGTCATCAAGGGCGCAGTTTTCGGATTCGCGGTGACCTTCATCGCCTGCCTGGTCGGCCTGGAAGGCGGGGGCGGTGCCGAAGGCGTGGGGCGCACGACCACCGCGGCGGTCGTGGTGACGACCATCATGCTGATGGTGCTCGATGTATTGCTGGCGCCTTTGCTGAAAATGTTCTAGACCATGATCGAATTCATAAATCTGAAGAAGCGTTTCGGCGAGCAGGTCGTTCTGAACGGCGTCGACCTGAGCGTCAATGAGGGCGAAACGCTCGCGTTGCTGGGCCCATCCGGCACCGGCAAGAGCGTCCTGCTCAAGCACGCCATCGGCCTGCTCACGCCGGACGACGGGGATGTGATCGTCGACGGCGTGTCGATCAACAGCGCGACGCCGGCGGAGCTGGCACGCGTGCGGCGCAACGTCGGTTACGTGTTTCAGAACGCGGCACTGTTCGACTCGCTCACGGTCGCCGAGAACCTCTACCTTGCGCAGAGCGAGCAGGGCAGCACGATGGCGCTCGAGAGGTGCCGCGCGGAAGCCATCGATCTGCTGGCGAAGGTCAACCTGAGCGCGGCGATTCTCGAGAAGTATCCGGCGGAGCTGTCCGGCGGCATGCGTAAACGCGTGGGCGTTGCGCGCGCGATCGCGAGCCGGCCGCGCTATCTTCTGTGGGATGAGCCGACGACCGGGCTGGACCCGGTCAACGCGGACAATATTGACGAGCTGATTCTCGAGGTCAGCCGCGAGCTGGGCGTGACCAGTATCGTGGTGACGCACGATCTCGACACGGCGTTCGAGGTCGGCGATCGCATTGCGCTGCTGTTCGAGGGCAAAGTGCGGGCGTCCGGTACGGCGGCGCAGATGCTTCAGAATACCGATCCGGTCGTGCAGCGATTCGTGCGCAGAAGCCGCATCGACGCGGTGGTCGCGTGAGGAGATAATGGACAAAACGAAGCGAAATGTAGCGGCGCTCGGCGCCCTGACCATTCTCGCGGTGGTGCTGTTCTTCTGGGGACTGTACTACCTGCTGGGCAGTCCGCTGGTGCGCGGCGGCATGGACGTGATGGTCTTTCTCGAGAGCGGCGGCGGCATGAAGCGCGGCGACCGGGTCACACTGCAGGGCGTCGAGATCGGCTCCGTGAAGGACATCGAGCTGCTGCGCCGGGGCGTGGTAGCGACGCTGCGGCTGAATGAAGACTTCCCGCTGCCGGCCGACACGCGGGCCACGCTCACCGGCGACGTGTTCGGCGCTCATACGCTCGAGCTGATTCCGGGCGACGCGGTGGTCAAACTGGAAAAAGGCGACACCATTCGCGGCATCAACGCGCCCCAGCTCACGGCCGCCGCGGTCGAGCTGAGTGCTCAGGCGCGCGACGTGCTGAACCGCGCGAATGCGCTGCTGTCGCCGGAAGCGGTCGCCAATTTGCATGCAACCGCGGCAGTGCTTCCGAGCAGCGCCGAACAGCTGCGCGCGGCCTTCAGCGAGCTGCGCATGGCGTCGGCGGCGCTGCGGCGGACCGCCGAAGGATTGGAGCAGGCGCAGACCGGCCAGGCACTCAATGCGGCGATCGGTCGCGTCGATGAAAGTGCGCGCGCACTGACTACGGTTGCCACCTCGATGCAGCGTTCACTGGGCTCGCTGCAATCGGTGTTCGCGAAGATCGATCGCGGCGATGGCACGCTCGGCCGGCTCGTGAACGACACGTCGCTCTACGCGAATCTGAACGGCGCCGCGCGCGACATTCGCGCGCTGGCGGCCGACATGAAAGCCAACCCGAACCGTTACGTTCGCATCGAACTGTTCTGAGTTCAGCCAGACGCGATCGAGTGTACGGCATCTGTACCGCTCAGGCGATGGCACAGTCTGGACGGCGCAGCGTAATGTGTAGGACGTGCTGGGGTGAGGAGAGAGTGCAATGGATGAGGGTGTAGCGATTACGGAGATCGTCCGTAAAGCATTACGCGAAGGTCCCTTTGCCATGCGCCAGTTGGCGGCGGACAGTGGCCTGAGCTATGACGTGCTGCGTTCCTGGCGCAGCGGCCGCCGCCGGCCCAATCCGGAGAGCGTACGCAAACTGGCGGATGGACTGTCCCGCCGGTCGGACACTTTGCGCGAGTTGGCGCGCGAGCTTCGGCGCTACGTCCCGCAATAACTCCGTAAGGCACGCGGCTTGCGCCTGATCTCCGCGTCGAATTCAGCGGAGAAGGCATGAAAGTGACGGCGAATCGCTGGGATTCCAGCGGCATCTGCAGAATCTCCGACGACCGCAGCATGTGGCGAGTGGTCGTCGAGACGTGGCCGGAACGCGACGGATTTCACGGACGTTTCGTGTTCGTTCCGGATCGTTCTCCGGTTCCCGCCGATCCTCGGGAAGGCCCGGACGCCTTGCGCGGCCGGACCCGGGAAGAGATCGTTGCGCAAGCGTATGCTCTCTCCGAAGACCGGCTGCG
Source organism: Gemmatimonadota bacterium (assembly GCA_052387015.1). GTDB lineage: Bacteria > Gemmatimonadota > Gemmatimonadetes > Longimicrobiales > RSA9 > CBJLQC01. The sequence continues at coordinate 144 of JBQTJO010000169.1, read as the reverse complement.
TCAGCTGTTCCGCTCTCTGGCCTGAGCCTGTTTCTTGCTCCCTCTCCTTCTGGAACGCAGGAGGAGAACGTGTCCATTGTCATTGTCATAACCTTGCTGGTGTTTGCGGCGATCGCCTTCGCGGGGGCCGGCGTGGCGCACGCC
>JBQTJO010000168.1:0-5168 GCA_052387015.1 Gemmatimonadota bacterium | reverse complement strand
CATAGCCCCGCGCAGTGCTCCCATGTTCCCATATTCTCACGCCCCCATACACCCATACACCCTTACTCCCATACTCCCACAATCCCATGGTCCCACGATCCCATGCTCCCATATTTTAGGTGATGCTCCAGTCGACGACGGTGCTTCCTACCCCTCAGCCGATTTTCATTTTCCCGGACGAAGCGATCGAGCCGTTCACACGGCTGGCCGCGCGCACGCTGGCGGCCCCCATGGCGGCGCTGTTCCTGAAGCAGGATGACCGGCTCGTGCTGCGCTGCGGCAGCGGGCTGCCGGAGCTGCTGCTGGCTCAGCGCGAGGTGTCCGGCTTCTTCGCGTCGAAGGAGGTCGTGCCGCCGCGCGTGCTGATCGACGACACGCGCACCAATCCGCTGACGCGCGACTCGGGCCTGCTGGCGCAGCTCGCGTGGCAGTCGCTGGCCGTCATGCAGTTCGGCCTGGACAGCGGCTCGTCCGCGCTGCTGTGCGTGGCCGACGTGCAGGCGCGCGCGTGGTCGCAACGCAATGCCGAGCTGCTGACCGAGATCGCGGGGCTGATCGTGCTGCAGGTGCGGCGCGAGCTGGGCACGCGCGATGAGGCCGCGCGCCAGCGCATGATCGAAGAAGCACGCCGCCAGAGTGAAGAGCGCTACCGCCGGCTGTTCGAGAGCTCGCGCGACGCGATCTACATGACGACGCGTGAGGGGCAGTTCGTGGATGCCAATTCTTCGATGCTCGAGCTGTTCGGCTACACGCGCGAAGAGCTGGGCCAGCTGCCGGTCGCGCAGCTGTATGCGAATGCGCAGGACCGCGCGCGCTACCAGAAGGAGATCGAGAAGCTCGGCTCGATCCGCCAGCACGAGATCAGGCTCAAGCGCAAAGACGGCACCGTGCTGGACTGCCTGAAGACCGCGACCGTGCAGCGCGCGAACGACGGCACGATTGTCGGCTATCAAGGCATCATCCACGATATTTCCGAGCGCAAGAAGACCGAGGAACAGCTCGCCTACAGCGCGTTCCACGATCCGCTCACGGAGCTGCCGAATCGCGCGCTATTCATGGATCGCCTGGAGCGCATCGTGCGCGCGGCCAGGCGGCGCGCGAACTACCGCTTCGGTGTGCTGTTTCTCGATCTCGACCGCTTCAAGATCGTGAACGACACGATGGGCCATTTGGTCGGCGACGAGCTGCTCAAGGCGGTGGCGCGCCGCCTCGAGGGCGCAGTGCGCTCCGAGGACACGGTCGCGCGGCTCGGCGGTGATGAGTTCGCGCTCATCATCGATTCGATTCGCGATGCCGGCGATGCGACGCGCGTGGCCGAGCGCATCATTCACGAGCTGGCGATGCCGTTCACAATCGAAGGCCGCGACGTGCACACCGGTACCAGCGTCGGCGTGGCGTTGAGCTACTCCGGCAACGACAGCGCGGAAGGTCTGCTGCGCGATGCGGACGCGGCCATGTACCGCGCCAAGACCGGCGGTCGCGGCCGCTACGAGGTATTCGATCGGCAGCTGCACAGCCAGGCGGTCACGCAGCTCCAGATCGAGTCCGATCTGCGGCGCGCGTTGCAGGCGCGCGAGTTCGCGCTCGTCTACCAGCCGGTCATCGACATTCAGCAGGGCACGCTGGCCGGCTTCGAGGCCTTTCTGCGCTGGCGCCATCCCTCACGCGGCATGGTGCCGCCGGGCGAGTTCATTGGGGTTGCAGAAGAAACCGGACTCATCCTCCAGATCGGCTGGTGGGTGCTTGCCGAAGCGTGCCGGCAGATGCACGCCTGGGAGATCGAGTATCCCGACCACATCGGCGGTGTCACGGTCAGCGTGAACCTGTCGGGCAAGCAATTCTATCAGCCCGACCTCATCCCGCATGTCGACCAGATTCTGAGCGAAGCCGGTGCCGCGCCCGCGCGCGTGAAGCTGGAAGTTTCCGAGAGTGTGATCATGCAGAATGCCGAGGCATCCACGCGCATCCTTCAGCAGCTGCGCCAGCGCGGCATCCTGCTCAGCATCGACGACTTCGGCACCGGCTACTCATCGCTCAGCTATCTCCAGGAATTCCCGATCACGACGCTCAAGATCGACCGCTCCTTCGTAAACGCGCTGGTGAACGATGGCAGGCCAGGCCTGGTCAACTCGATCCTCGCGCTCGGCCGCAGCATGGGTGTGGATGCGCTCGCGGAAGGCGTCGAAACGCTCGCGCAGGCGGACCGGTTGCGCACGCTCGGCACCCGCTACGCGCAGGGCTACCACTTCTCGCCGCCCGTTGATGCCGGCCAGGCCGCCGCCTTCATCGTGAGCGGGCAAATCGAGCAGGACGCATGAAGCTGCGTCTGACCGCGCTTGCGGCGGTCCTGCTTCTGTTTGCGACGACGTCGCTGCACACCACTTCGCTGGCAGCCACTCGCCGGCGTCTCGCGGCACTCGCTCGCGTGCTGCGCACGCGTGCGGCGCCCGCCAGCATCGCCGCGGCGGTCGGGCGGAGCGCGCGCCGCGTGCCGTGGCGCGTCAGCTGTCTGGAGGAGGCGCTGGCCGCCGAAGCAGTGCTCGCGGCGGCCGGACACGCATGCGAGCTGCGCATCGGCGCGCTGCGCGCGCCGCACGCCCCCGAGTTCCACGCCTGGCTCGAATGCGAGGGCGCGGTGGTCGTCGGAGCATCCGCGTTGCCGCTCGTGGTGATGACGGCCCGTGCCTGAGCTGGAGCTGCTGCTCGCCGCGATCTCGCCCAACGTGCAGGCGCGCGGCGCTCCCGCCGATTGGCCGGCCGTGCTGCGGACTGCGCAATTCCATCGTCTCACGCCCCTGCTGCTCAAGCAGCTGGCCGCGCGCTTTCCCGACGCTCCGATCGTGCCCGAGCTGCGCGCCGAGATCCGCACCATCGCACAACGGAATCTGCTGCTGTTCGCGCATACGGCGCGCGCGTCCGAGTGTTTGCGCGCGCACGGCATCGATGCGCTCGCGCTGAAAGGACCGGTGCTCGCGCACCAGCTGCACGGCGATCTGTCGCTGCGCGTGTGCGGTGATGTCGATCTGCTGGTGCGGCAGGAAGACTTCGCGCAGGCCGCGCGCGTGCTCGCGCGCTCGGGATACAGCGCGGGCAGCGCGCTCGATGACGCGGCGCTGCGCGCGCATCGGCGCCGGCAGCACGACCTGGCCTTCGCGCATCGCGATGGCACGCTGCTCGAGCTGCACGGCGATCTGGCGCAGCCGCACTACTCGTATCGCGCGCCGCTCGGCGCGTGGTTCGAGCAGGCGCGTGAGGTCGAGGTTGCGGGCAAGCGGGTCAAGCCGCTGCGGCCGGAGCATGCGCTGGTGCTGGCGGTCGTGCACGGCACCAAACATTTGTGGGCGCGCCTCGATCTGATCGCCGACGTCTCGGCACTGAGTCGAATGCCGCTGGATTGGGATGAGGCGCTCACCGGGCTGGGCCGGCTCGGCGCCCGCCGCGGAGGCGCCGTGGCCGGCGCGCTGCTGCGCACTCTGCTGTGCACGCAAACGCCGCTGATTGCGGAGGATACGGCCGCCGAACGCGCGGCCGCCACGGTCGTGCAGCGGCTGCGCGCCGGGCGCGAGCCGACCTACTGGCAGGCGCGCCGCTTCGATGTCGCGGTGCGCGAGCGGCTCGGGGATCGGCTCCGCTACGCGCGCCTGCTTTACAGGAGATGGAATTCGCAGTAAAATGGTAGATTTCTCCCCATCACTTCGTTGGAGCTCAGCTGAAATGAGACGTAGCGCGTTGATCGCAGCCGGTGCGCTGGCACTGTCCGCTTGTGGCGAGAGCAATGGTCCGACCTCGATCGAGCCGTCTTACACGATCGACCTGCCGGGCAACGATTCCGAATGCGGTGTCATCGACTTCACGAGCTGCTTCGCGAAAGTCGACATGGAGTTCAAGATCCTCTACGAGCGCAACAACACGCTGTCGCGCCGTGGTGAGGTCCTGTATCAGACCGCCAGCGATGCCAACGTTTTCCTTGCCACTGTTTTTCTGACGCCGGTCATGTCAGTGGACGAGGCGCTGCGCCAGCTCGACCGCTTCATTCGCGTCGTCGAGCACGGACTCAGCAAAGGCGAGTACAGCACGTGCGCGGGCAACCAGATCCTCAATCGTGCGCTCTGGCTGCGCGGCAAGCTGATCGCCGGCAGCGTCGACATGTCGAACCCGCCGCCCTTCGGTTGCGAGGTGAGCCCGGTGAAGAACATCACGGGCAGCGCGTCGCCGGCGGGTGTGGTGCTCACGTTCGATGATCCGTACCACTACACGCAGGACCATCTCAACACGGGGGAGTACCACACCTACACGTACTTCGTGGTCGAGCGGCAGAACGGCGCGCTCTGGGATCCGGTCGTGACCACGCCGGTCGAAGAACAGGTCGGCCCGGCTACCATGACGGTGACCGATGCGGCAACGACCTTACCCGGCACCTACGTGTACCGCGTGGCGCAGTGCGATCAGGAGTTCGGCTGCTCGCTGTGGACCACCGGCACCGTGACAATCGTGGCAGACGATCCGCCGCCGGCCAAGTGTCCGCACGACAACCGGAACGGCGACAAGAAGCTGGTCGACAAGACCAAGCCGCCGTGCGAAAAGGACGAGAAGGAACCGAAGGATCACAGGAACAAGTAGGGCAGCACCGTGTCGACTTCGTCGATGCGTCTGGGCACGCACAGGCGAAAGACCGGAAGCAGTTGAGACAGCGCGGCGTGATATCGCATGTGAGATGCGAGTCGCGCCGCGTTTTGTTCGAGGGGATTGAAGGTAGCGGCGAGCAGTGCGTGGAATGCGGCCGCCGGGCTCAGCCGCTCGCGCGCGAGCTGCGGGCTGCCGTGTTGCAGCGCGAAGATTCCGGCCAGCGGCACGGGGTCGGGCGCGAACTCCGCGTCGGCCAGCGCATAGATCCACTTGCCGCCGTGGTCGTACATGGGCGTGCCGGCGCGCGCGCCGAGCGTGCGTTGCGCGATTGTCGGTTCGAGCTTGATGCGGGCCGCGCCCGGCAACGCGGTGCTGCCTGCGCACACCAGCAGATCGTCGGTCAGCAGGCGCGCGCCGTTGCGCAGTGCGTGCGCCGCGGGTGTGGACTTGCCGTAGCCGCAGTCCCCGACCAGCGCGATCGCGCGGCCGCCGACCTGGACGGCCGCGGCGTGCAGCCCTTCCACGCCGCGCTGAAGCAACGC
>JBQTJO010000167.1:0-4585 GCA_052387015.1 Gemmatimonadota bacterium | reverse complement strand
CCGTGGGTGTCGGCTGCGGCTACACCAACGGCGGCATCGACATCAAGCTGCGCAACTCCGGTCTCGTGATCCGCATGCCGGACTGCGCGCGGCTGCGTGCTGATGGATCGAACGAGTACGAGGGCGTGAAGCCGGATGTCGTGGTGGACTGGGGATCGTCGAAAGCGAGCAAGGGTGAAGCGCTGGTGAAGGCGCTCGAGAGCTGACTCGACCGTAACCGTAACCGTAACCGTCATTTCGGAACCGGAACCGGAACCGGAACCGTAACCGTCATTTCGGAACCGGAACCGGAACCGGAACCGTGAACGTCATTCCGGCATCGGGTTACCGGTACGGTTACGGTTACGGTTACGGTTACGGTTACGGTTACGGTTACGGTTACGGTTACGTCTTCAGCTTCGCATGTGCGCCGACGGCACGCGATCCAGCGAGCGGTACTGGATCGCCTCGGCAATGTGGGCGCTGGCGATGCCAGCACACGCTTCCAGGTCCGCGATGGTACGTGCGAGCCGCAGCACGCGGTGATACGCGCGCGCGGACAGCCCCAGCTTGTGGATCGCATTGCGCAGGAGCCGCGCGCCGTGGTCATCCGTCACGCAGATCTCGCGCACCTGGCGCACGTTCATGTGCGCATTGGCGAAGCCCTGCCGCGCCAGCTGCCGGTCGCGCGCGGCCAGCACGCGCGCGCGCATGCTCACGCTCGGCTCGGCCATGCCCGCATGTGTGAGCGCGCGTGCATCGAGCGTCGGCACGTCGATGTGCAGGTCGATGCGGTCCAGCATCGGGCCTGACACGCGGTTCATGTAGCGCTGCACCTGCGCGGTGTGACAGGTGCATTTCGCCTGGCCGCTGCCGTAATAGCCGCACGGACACGGGTTCATCGCAGCCGCCAGCATGAAGCGCGCGGGATACGTGATCGAGGAGCGCGCACGACCGATCACGATCTGTCCCTCTTCGAGCGGCTGTCTGAGCGCCTCGAGCACGTGGCGCCGGAACTCCGGCAGCTCGTCGAGAAACAGCACGCCGTGATGCGCGAGCGACGCCTCGCCCGGGCGCGGCGCGCTGCCGCCGCCGACCAGCCCGGCATCCGAGATGGTGTGGTGCGGCGCGCGGAACGGCCGCGTCGTGACCAGCGCCTGGTTCGGGCGCAGCCGCCCGGCTACCGAATGCACCTTGGTGACTTCGAGCGCCTCCTCCCTGGTCAGCGGCGGCATGATCGACGGCAGCCGGCGCGCGAGCATCGATTTGCCCGCGCCGGGCGGGCCGATCAGCAGCACGTTGTGCTGCCCCGCCGCCGCGATCTCGAGCGCACGACGAGCGTGCTCCTGGCCACGGACATCGGCGTAGTCGACGTCGCAAACAGACGTGGTGCGGGCGAGCACCTCTTCGATGTCCACGCGCGCGCGCGCGTGCTCACCACCATTCAGGAATGCGACGACGTCAGCCAGCCGGTTCGCCGGCACGATCTCGATGCCATCGGCGACGGCCGCTTCGGCGGCATTCGCTGCCGGCACGATCACGCGCGCGAGGCCGGCCGCGCGACAGCGCAGCACGATCGGCAACACGCCGCGCACCGGACGCACGTCGCCGTCGAGGCCGAGCTCGCCGATCAGACAGCTGCCGGCCAGGCGCTCGGACGGCAGCAGGTCTGCGGCGGCCAGCATGCCGATCGCGATCGGCAGGTCGAACGCGCTGCCCTCCTTGCGTACGTCGGCCGGCGCGAGGTTGATCGTGATTTTGCGCGGCGGCAGCTCGAAGCCGGAGTTGTGCAGCGCGGCCAGCACGCGCTCGCGCCCCTCGCGCACCGCGCCTTCCGGCAGGCCGACCACGCTGATCGAAGGCAGCCCCTTGGCCATGTCGACCTCGACTTCGATGACGATGGCGTCGATGCCAATGACTGAGCTGCTGAGCACGGTTGCGAGCACGCGTGCATGAAAGCGCTCCCGACGGGGCGGGACCATGGGAGCATGGGAATTGCACGCCCGGCGCCTGGGCCGAGGAAGGGGATGCCATGAAGAAATCGTTGAAAGTTCTTGCGGTTGCGCTGCTGGCCGGCGGTGTGGCGTACTGCGCGGAGAAGGATCTCGAGGAAGAGGTGGAGGACGTGCTCGAGGAACAGCGGGAGGCGGTCGAGCAGGCGGAGGAGACGCCGCAGGACTCGATCCGGATCCGCTTCGAGGCGCAGGATGTCGAAGAGGAGCAGCGGGATGTGCAGGAGGCAATGAAGGAAGAGCTGGAGGAGAAGGGGCTGACTACGACGAACTGACACGCCGTCCGGCGCGCCTGGTGGTGGAACGTCCCTCGCGGTCCGGCTTATAATGGATTGGACCACTTTCGAATGAGGCAGGTATGTCGCTCTTTACCAAATCCATTCAAATCGGCTTCCTGGTCTCGTCCTTCGCGCTCGCCGCATGCGGCGACGACTTTGCAAGTGCGCAGACCCGGACCAGCACAGAAAAGCAAATTGAGGAAACCCTTGGCGACGCACCCGCGCGCATCGATACGACTACGGCCTACCGCCTGTCGGCGGCGTTCCGGGGCGCGGCCCAGCGCGCGTTGCCGGCGGTCGTGCGGGTGAGCGTCACGACCGAGCCGCGCAGCGCGCAGCAGGGGCGGCAGCGCAGCCCGCTCGAGCGCCTCTTCCCGGGCTTCCCGGGCTTCGACGACCTGCCGCAGGCGCCGCGCGGCGGCCGCGGCTCGGGCTCCGGCTTCGTCTTCGATCCGCGCGGCTACATCATGACCAACAATCACGTCGTCGAAGGCGCGGACCGCGTTCTCGTCACCATGGTCGATGGGCGTGAGTACAACGCGACCGTGATCGGCAGCGATCCCAACACCGACGTCGCGGTGATCAAGATCGATGCGCGCGGCGAGCGGCTCGAAGCGGTCGATTTCGGCAGCTCCGACGACCTGCACGTGGGCGACTGGGTCATCGCGCTCGGCAATCCGCTCGGCCTGCAGTTCAGCGTGACGGCCGGCATCGTGAGCGCGAAGGGCCGCAACCTGAACATTCTCGCAAACGAGCGCGGCACCGGCCTCGAGTCGTTCATCCAGACCGACGCGGTCATCAACCCGGGCAACTCGGGCGGGCCGCTGATCGATCTGACCGGCAAGGTGGTCGGCATCAACAGCGCGATCGAGTCGCCGACCGGCGTGTGGGCCGGCAACGGCTTCGCGATTCCGATCGACCTCGCGCGCAAGGTCGCGAGCGACATCATGGAATTCGGTCACGTGCGCCGTCCGCGCTTGGGCGTCGAGGTCGGCCCGATCACCGCGGCCGACGCCGAGGTCTACAAGCTGCCGAGCGTGGCGGGCGCCGAGATCACGGCCGTGCAGCCGGGCCAGCCGGCCGAGCGCGCCGGGATTCGCATGGGTGACGTCGTCGTCTCGCTGAACGGCGAGCAGATCGGCTCGATGACGGCATTCATGGAGGAGCTGGCCCGCCGGCGCGCGGGCGAGCGTGTGCGGCTCGGCATCATCCGCTACGGCGAACGGCTGGAGAAGGAAGTCACGCTGGGCGAGTTCGAGACGCCACCGGCGCAGCGCGCGCAGCAGTCGGACCGGCCGCGCACGGAGCAGCTGCTGGGCTTCAGCGCGGAGCAGCTCACGGTGCAGATCGCGCGCCAGCTCGAGACGAGTCTGCGCTCGGGCGTGGTCGTCAGCCGGGTAGACCCGCTGTCCTCCGCATCCGGCAGTCTGGCGCCGGGCGACATCATCCGGCGCATCAACAACCGCGAGATCAACACGCTCGCGGATCTCGAGCGCGTCGCGGATGATCTCGAGGCCGGCGACAACGTGTCGGTCGTGCTGCGGCGCGGCGGCGCCGATTACGACCGCATCGTGAACTTCACGCTGCGCTAGTCACAACTCCGAAGCACAATCATGCCTGGCGCAGCATCACCCGAATGGTGGTGCCTGCGCCAGGCTCGCTTTCGGCGGTCACACTGCCGCCCCAGCTCTCCACCAATCGCCTGACAATCGCGAGCCCGAGACCGGTGCCTGCGCTGCGCGTCGAAAAATGCGGCTCGAACACGCGCGGCAGGAAATTGGCCGGGATGCCGGGCCCGTTGTCGGCGACGCCGATCTCGATGGCGTCGTCGCGCACGCGTGCGGAGACGCGAATCCGGCCGCCCGCGCCGTCCAGCGCGGCGCGCGCGTTCTCGAGCAGGTTGAGCAGAACTTCCTTCAGCTCGCCGCTGCGGCCCAGCGCGCGCGGCACATCCGGCGCGATCTCTTCCCTGTATTCGACGTCGGGATCGCCCGCCCGGTACAGGGTCAGCGCCTCGTGAATCACCTGATGCACGTTGACGGGCTCGAGCGGCCCGGTGCTGGCCTCGGGCGCGCCGTAGCGTGAGAAGGCGCGCGCGATGTCGCTCAGGCGATCGATTTCGAGCAGGATCTGATCGACGTTCTCGTCCAGCACCTCGCCGAAATTGGGCTTGCGATCGGCGTGCGCGCGCTTGAGATGCTGCACCGCCAGCTTGATGGGCGTGAGCGGATTCTTGATCTCGTGCGCGACCTGGCGCGCCATTTCGCCCCAGGCCAGCACCCGTGTCGTGCGCCGCTCGCGGCTGCGCGCGCGCCG
>JBQTJO010000166.1:0-13157 GCA_052387015.1 Gemmatimonadota bacterium | reverse complement strand
GGGGTCGCGGGCGCTGGCGCGGGCGCGGGAAACAGGCGGGCGCGGGACGCGGGTCGTGGGTCGTGACGCCGCGGCCCGCTTCCCGCTTCCCGCTCCCCGCGGCCGCGACCCGCGCCCGCAAAACTCCCGCGCCCGCAAACTCCCGCGCCCGCGCCCGCGCCCGCGAAATCCCCGGTTGTCCTAACCTCGAAAACCCGGTAAACTTAGGGGCTGTTTACGATAGCTGAGCGCGCACAAGGGCGCCTTGGCTTCCTCTTTAGCACAGTCTTTCGAGGAGGCGGGCCATCATGGTCACCGAAAAGAACGACATTGTCAAGAAGTACCAGCTGCACGAGAACGATCGGGGCAGCACTCCCGTCCAGATCGCACTGCTGACAACGCGCATCAACGATCTCACCGACCACTTCCGGAAGCATCCCAAGGATCATCACAGCCGTCGCGGTCTGCTCATGATGGTGGGCAAGCGTCGTCGTCTGCTGGAATACCTCAAGAAAACAGACCTCGACCGCTACCGCTCGTTGATTGACGATCTCGGACTGCGTCACTAATCGGCTGGGTGGGGGAAAGAAATCATGCAAAGAATCGAAAAGACATTCGCGGGACGGCCACTGATCCTCGAGACGGGTCGGCTGGCGCGGCAGGCGCACGGCTCCTGTCTGATCCAGTACGGTGAGACGGTCGTACTCTGCACGGCCACCGCGCAGGACAAACCGACGGCGCTGCCGTTCTTTCCGCTGACGGTGGAATTTCGCGAGCGCACCTACGCAGCCGGCAAATTCCCGGGCGGCTTCATCAAACGCGAAACGCGCCCGAGTGAATCGGAGATTCTCTCATCGCGTCTGATCGACCGCCCCGTACGGCCCATGTTTCCGGAAGGTTTCACGCACGAGACGCAGATCTTTGCGACCGTGATCTCGGCCGACCAGGAGAACGACGCGGATGTGATCGCGATCGTGGGCGCGTCGGCCTCGCTCTACATGTCGAAGATCCCGTTCGAAACGCCGATCGCCGCAGTGCGCATCGGCCGCATCCAGGGACAGTGGGTGCTGAACCCGACTTTCCAGCAGCTCGAGTTCAGTGAGGTCGACATCGTTTGCGCGGGTACCGCCGACGCGATCCTGATGGTCGAGGGCGGCTGCGTCGAGATTTCCGAAGAGGAGATCGCGGAAGGGCTGCAGGCCGCGCACGCCGGCATCAAGGAGCTGGTCGCGATCCAGAAGGAGTTCGCGGATGCGGTGCGCCAGCCTACCATGGGCTGGACGCCGGTCCTGCCGAGCGAAGAGCTGAGGAAGGCGGTCGACGCGGTCATCGCGGGTCGCGTCGGCGACGCGCTGTCGGTCGCGGACAAGACCGAGCGCAACACGCTGCTCAGCACCATTCGGGAAGAGGTGCAGAAGGCGCTGGAGGAGCAGTTCCCGGATCAGGCGCCGGCGATCGCGGAGTCCCTCGGGCTGGCCGAATACCACGCCATGCGCCGAAATATTCTGGAAAAGGGCGTGCGTGCCGACGGCCGCAAGGTCGATGAGATCCGGCCGATCACGGTCGAAGTCGGGCTGTTGCCCAGAACGCACGGCTCCGCGCTCTTCACGCGCGGCCAGACGCAGGCGCTCGGCGTCGCAACGCTCGGTACGAGCGCGGACGAACAGCGTATCGATTCGGTCAACGTGAAGCAGGAGACGACCAAGTCGTTCATGCTGCACTACAACTTCCCGCCGTTCTCGACCGGCGAAGTCAAGCCGGTGCGCGGCACCGGCCGGCGCGAGATCGGACACGGTGCGCTGGCGGAACGCGCGATTCAGCCGCTGCTGCCCCCATTCGACGAGTTCCCCTACACGATCCGCGTGGTCTCCGAAGTCCTCGAGTCGAACGGCTCATCGTCCATGGCCTCGGTCTGCGCGGCGTCGCTGGCGCTCATGGATGCGGGCGTACCGCTGCGCGGCGCGTGCGCGGGCGTGGCGATGGGTCTGATCAAGGAAGGCGATCGCGTGGCCGTGCTGACCGACATTCTCGGCATGGAGGACGCGCTCGGCGACATGGACTTCAAGGTGGCGGGCACCCGCAACGGCGTGACCTCGATCCAGATGGACATCAAGATCGAGGGTCTCACGCTCGACATCATGCGGGATGCGCTGCAGCGCGCCAGGAAGGGGCGCATGCACATTCTCGACATCATGGACAAGGTGCAGCCCGCGCCGCGGCCGGAGCTGTCGCCGTGGGCGCCGCGCATCTCGACCATGCAGATCAATCCCGAGAAGATCGGCGAGGTCATCGGCCCGAAGGGGAAGACGATCCGCGCGATCCAGGAAGAGACCGGCACCACGATCACGATCGAGGACTCGGGTGTGGTCACGATCGCGAGCGTCTCGGGCGAGGGTGCGGAGCGCGCGCGCCAGCGCATCGCGGAGATGACGCAGGAGCCGGAAGTCGGCCGCATTTACGAGGGGCCGGTCAAGTCGACGACCGCCTTCGGCGCCTTCGTCGAGATCATGCCCGGCACCGAAGGGCTCTGCCACATCTCGGAGCTGCAGGAAGGCCGTACCGAGAAGACGGAAGACGTCGTCAAGAAGGGCGACATCATCAAGGTCAAGCTCCTCTCGATCGACGAGAAGGGCAAAATGCGGCTGTCGCGCAGGGCCGCGCTCGCCGAAGCAGCGAAGGGCGCGAGCCCGGCGTGAGCGAGCGCTACGCGCGGGCCGAGCTGCCGGGCGGCCTGCAGGTGCTGACGGAGGAGATCCCGACGCTGCGCTCCGCAGCGATCGGGGTCTGGGTGCGCACCGGCTCGATTCACGAGCAGCCCGCGGAGATGGGCGTCAGCCATCTGCTCGAACACATGGTGTTCAAGGGCACGACCCGCCGGAGCACGCGCGACATTGCGCTCGTGCTCGAGCGGCTGGGCGGCTCGCTGGATGCCTATACGACGCGCGAGCACACGTCCTATCAGGCACGTGTGCTCGACGAGCATCTGGACACTGCGCTCGATGTGCTGGCGGATCTGATCGTGAATCCGCTGTTGCGCGCCCATGACCTCGAGCTGGAGCGCGAGGTCGTGCTCGAGGAGATCTCGGCGGTCGACGACACGCCGGACGACCTGGTGTTCGATCTGCACGCCGAGCTGCTGTGGGCCGGACATCCGTATGGTTACCCGATTCTCGGCACGCGCGAGACGGTGACCCGGCTGGGCGAAGCCGATCTGAAGCGCGTGCACGCGCGCGAGTATCGCAGACCGAACATGGTGGTCGCGGCGGTCGGCAACGTGAAGCACGACGATGTCGTCGCCAGGATCGCACGGCTGTTCGAGGCCGCGCCCAACGGTGCCGCCGCGCCGCGCGCCACGGTGATTCCGGCGGCCGCGCCGCTGCACAGGCACGTGGAGCGCAGTGGCGCGCAGACGCACATCGTGATGGGGACGCGCACCTTCGGCCACCGCGATGCGCGCCGCTACGCGATGGTGCTGCTGTCGAGTGCGTTCGGCGGCGGCATGAGCTCGCGCCTGTTTCAACGCGTGCGCGAGCAGCTGGGGCTGGCGTACTCGGTCTCGTCCTTCGATTCGCGCTACGCGCTCGCCGGCAGCTGCGGCGTCTACGTCGGCACGCGGCCGGAGTGGGCCGACAAGGCGTTCGATGTGATTCGCGACGAGTACGGTAAACTCGCGACGCACGGGCTGACCGCGGACGAGCTGGCCGATGCCAAAGGGCAGCTGAAAGGCCAGATCGTGCTGTCGCTGGAAGGGGCGGGCAGCCGGCTGCACCGGCTGGCCGGCACCGCTCTCTATGATGAGCCTTTCCTTTCGATCGACGAAGTGATGCGGCGCATCGATGCGGTAACGCTGGCAGAGGTGGCCGCGCTCGCGGCGGAATACTTCAATCCCGAAACCCAGGTCACGGTCCGGCTAGGACCGAGCTAAAACCATCAAGAGACAAAAGATGATCGTCGGTGTTGCGAAAGAAATCAAAACCAACGAAAACCGGATTGCACTGACGCCTGGCGGCGCCGAAGCGCTGGTCAATGGCGGACACACGGTGCTGATCGAGAAGAGCGCGGGTGAAGGCAGCGGCTTCGATGACGCACAGTACCAGGCATTCGGCGCGCAGATCGTCGCGACGGCGGACGAAGTGTGGGCGCGCGCGGACATGATCATGAAGGTGAAGGAGCCGATCGCGCGCGAGTGGCCGCTCATGCGCAAGGACCAGGTGATCTTCACGTATTTCCACTACGCGGCCGATGAAGGGCTGACGCGCGCCTCGATCGATTCGGGCGCGGTCTGCATCGCCTACGAGACGGTGCAGCTGCCGACCGGCGAGCTGCCGTTGCTGACGCCCATGAGCGAAGTCGCCGGACGCATGGCGGTGCAGGAGGGCGCCAAGTACCTCGAGAAGTACTACGGCGGGCGCGGTATCCTGCTGGGCGGCGTGCCCGGCGTGGAGAACGGCCATGTCCTGATCATTGGCGGTGGTGTGGTCGGCACGAACAGCGCGAAGATGGCCGCGGGTCTGGGCGCGCGCGTCACGATCCTCGACACGTCGCTGCCGCGCCTGCGCTATCTTTCGGATGTGATGCCGGCCAACGTGATGGTCCTGTACTCGAACCGGCAGAATCTGCTGGATCAGCTCGCGACCGCGGACCTGGTCATTGGCGGCGTGCTGCTGCCGGGTGCCAAGGCGCCCAAGCTGGTGCGGCGCGAGGACCTCAAGACCATGAAGCCCGGCTCGGTGATCGTCGACGTCGCCGTCGATCAGGGCGGCTGCGTCGAGACGATTCGTCCGACCACGCACGAAGATCCCATCTACATCATCGACAACGTCGTGCACTACGCGGTCGCGAACATGCCCGGCGGCGTGCCGCGCACGTCGACGCTGGCTCTCACGAACGCGACCTTCCCGTACGCGCTGCGCCTGGCCAGCAAGGGCTGGAAGCAGGCGTGCAGCGAAGACCGCGCGCTCATGCTCGGCCTCAACATCGTCAAGGCCAAGGTCGTGTACGAGGCGGTGGCCGAAGCCTTCGACCTGGCGTACACGCCGGTCGAGAAGGTGCTGTAGCGGGAGCGGAAGTGATGGAAAGCGTCACGGTGCTCGTGAAGCGCCTCGACAATTTCCCGGGCGAGTGGGAGTTGCCGGCGTACGGTACTGAATTCTCGGCGGCGGTGGACCTCCGCAACGCGGGTCCGAGTATCGTGATTCCGCCGCTGGGTCGCCATCTGATCCCGACTGGTCTGGCCATGGCGCTGCCGCCGGACATGGAGGCGCAGATCCGGCCGCGTTCGGGGCTGGCGCTCGAGCGCGGCATCAGCATCATCAACACGCCGTGCACGATCGACAGCGACTACCGCGGTGAGCTGCGCATTCCGCTCATCAATTTCGATGCGGCGGCGCAGGAGATCGCGCACGGCGAGCGGATCGCGCAGCTGCTGATTGCGCGCGTGCTGCGGATTCAGTGGCAGGAGAGTGAGACACTGCCGGACAGCGGGCGCGGCACGGGCGGCTTCGGCCACACGGGGCAACATTGACAGCGCATAGTCGAAAGCGGATGATCTAGCCTAATGGTTTTCGCGGATCTGTTCAGCAGCGGCCGGCTCCTGCCGGTCAACGATATCGCGGTCGATCTCGGCACGGCCAACACTCTGGTCTACGTGAAGGGTGAAGGGATCGTGCTGAACGAGCCCTCGGTGGTCGCGCTCGAGCGCGGCAGCCAGCGCATCAAGGGCATCGGTCTGGAAGCCAAACGGATGCTCGGCCGCACGCCCGAGGGCATGATGGCGGTGCGGCCGCTGAAGGATGGCGTGATCGCGGATGTCGACATCACCGAGATCATGTTGCGCCACTTCCTGAGGCAGGTCACCAATAAGCGCATCTTCCGCATGAAGCCGCGCGTGATCGTGGGCGTGCCCTCGGGCATCACCGAGCTGGAGCGGCGCGCGGTGCGTTCGAGCGCGGCGGCCGCGGGCGCGAAGGAAGTCTACATGGTCGCCGAGCCGATGGCCGCGGCCATCGGGGTCGGCCTGCCAGTCGACACGCCGACCGGCAACATGGTCATCGATATCGGCGGCGGCACGACCGAGATCGCGGTCATCGCGCTGAACGGCATCGTGTCGGACACCTCGATTCGCGTGGGCGGCGATGAGATCGACCTCGCGATCGTGACCTTCCTGCGCAAGAACTACAACCTGCTGATCGGCGAGCCGACGGCGGAAGCGATCAAGATCCAGATCGGTTCGGCTTTCAACAGCGGCGACGAGCGCGAGATGGAAGTGAAAGGACGCGACCTGGTCAGCGGCATTCCCAAGACGGTGCGCGTGCATTCGCAGGAGATTCGCGAGTGCATCCAGGAGCCGATCCAGCAGATTGTCGATGCCGTACGTCGCGCGCTCGAAATCACGCCACCCGAGCTGGCTTCGGACATCGTCGACCGGGGCATTGTCATGACCGGCGGCGGCGCTCTGATTCGCGGGCTCGATCTCCTGCTCGCGCACGAGACGAATTTGCCTATTCACGTCGATGAAGAACCGCTCACCTGCGTGGTGCGAGGTGCGGGGCGCATCCTCGACGATTTCGACCGGTTCCGAAACGTACTTGCTACCTGAGCGCGCACGCGCTTTGCGAAGGCGTTAGCCCGTGCTCGACTTCGACGGAACGCGAAAAGCCCGACGCAAGGACGCGGTGATCGCCGGCGGCCTTACGCTCGCCGCGCTCATTCTCTTCCTGCTCCCCGCCGCGTATCAGCGGCCGATTCAGCACGCGATCCGCGACACCGCGTTGCGGCCGTTCCTCTCCGCGCAGGCGACCATCGCGAACCGGCGCGCGACTTCGGTCGACGTGAGCGCATTGCGCGCACAGCGCGACTCGTTCGCCGCCCTGCTTGCGGCGGAAGCGACGCTGGCGGAGGAGAACGCGCGCCTGCGCGCGCTGCTCGGGCTGCGCGAACGGGCCGGCAGCACGTTCATTCCCGCGGAGGTGCTCCGCCTCGGCGTGTCGGGCGCGGAGAGCACGTTCATGCTCAATGTCGGCAGTGCGCAGGGCGTCGAGGTCGGCAGCCCGGTGCTCGCGCCCGAAGGGCTGGTCGGAGTCGTCGTCGACGTGCAGGAGCGGAACGCGCAGGCGATGGACTGGACGCACCCGGACTTCCGCGCGAGCGCGATGACGGCCGACGGCCGCGCGTACGGCATTGTCGAGCCGCGCCGCGGACGCTACCGCGAGGAAGACCTGCTCGCGCTCACCGGCGCGCCTTTTCACAGCGATCTGCAGCCGGGCACGCCCATCGTGACGTCCGGACGCGGCCAGGTGTACCCGCGCGGCATTCCAATCGGCATGGTACTGGGCATCGAGGAGGCCGACACCGGCTGGCGCAAGAGCTATCTAATCCGTCCGGCCATCCGCCCGGAGGCCGTGGTGCACGTGCTGGTCGGCCTCGACAACGAAGACAACGACGTTTCGAGGCTGTGGAACACGGTGCTGCCGCCCGACACCTTCCACACCGACAGCGCGCCCGCGCCGACGACCGGGGAACGTTAAATGCCCGCTCGCTCCGGCGTCTCTTACTGGGTGTTCATTGCGCTGCTCGTCATTCTGCACCTGATCCTCCACGTCGCGATCGGATTGAGCACCGCCGCGCCCGACCTGATGACCATTGCGGTCCTGCTGTCCGCGCGCCGGCTGAAGGGCTCCGCGGCTGCGGCGGTCGGGCTCGTGCTCGGGCTCCTGATCGACGCGCTCTCGCTCACGACCTTCGGCGCGCTCGCGCTGGTCAGCGCGATCATCGGCTTTCTCGGCGCGCGCTCGCGCGACCTCTTCGAGGGCGAGAGCCTGCTCTTCGTCGCGGCGTATATATTTCTTGGCAAATGGCTGCGTGATGCGTTGTATTTTGTGATCACGCGATCGATGCACGGCGAGCCGTGGGGCACGCTGGCCACGTCCGCTCCGATCGCCGCACTGGTCGCGGCCATCGCGGCCATGATCGCAATCATGCTATACCGCACGGCTACCGGCGAACGCTAGGTTCATGCAAATCTTCCATCTTCATGCGCGGCGACGCAGAGCAAGGGGCGCGGCCGCGATCCTCGTGATCGTGTTCGCCCTGCTGTGCGCCGCGTTCTTCAACACGCAGGTCGTCGAGAATTCCGCCTACACGCTGCAGTCGGACCAGAACCGGCTGCGTCCGCTGCCGATCCCGGCGGCGCGTGGCACCATCTACGACCGCGCCGGTCGGGTCGTCGCGGGCAATCAGCCGGGCTATGCGCTCGCGCTGCTGCCGGCGCCGGAGGACACGATGCGGCGGGCGTTGCAGGAGATCGCACCGCTGCTCGGGCTGAGCGATGCGCGCATGCGCGCGCTGCTGGCGCGCCACCGCGAAGAGCGTACGCGACCGCTAATCGTGACCCCGAACCTGACGTTCGAGCAGGCGTCATCGATCGAGGAGCAGCTGTTCGCGTATCCGCGCGTCCTGATCGACATGCGGCCGAAGCGATCGTATCCGGCCGGCAAGGCGATCGCGCATTTGATCGGCTACGTGTCGGAGATCAGCCGGTCCGAGCTGGAGCGTCCCGAGTTCGCGGCCTACACGCAGGGGCAGATCGTCGGCAAGGCGGGGCTCGAGCGTCAGTTCGAGCGGCGGGTCGGAGGCCGGCCCGGCATTCGCTACGTCGAAGTCGATGCGCGCGGCCGCATCGTGAGCGGTCTCGAGGCGCGCGCGCTGCCGACCGTGCCGCCGGTCGCGGGACAGCCTCTGAAGCTCCAACTCGATCTCGAGCTGCAGCAATTCGTCAGCCGCATCTTTCCGGATTCGATGCGCGGCGCGGTGGTCGCGATGGAGCCGGGCAGCGGCCACATTCTGGCAGCCTACTCCAATCCGAGCTTCGATCCCAATCTCTTCGTGGGCGGCATCTCCAGCACGGTCTGGAACCAGCTGAATACCGATGCCGCGAAGCCGTTGCTCGACCGTTCGACAATCGGCCTCTATCCGCCCGGCTCGACTTTCAAGCTCGCGACCGCGGCGATCGCGCTCGAGCTGAATGCGGTCGATCCCGAGGCCTTCTTTCCGATTCCGTGTCGCGGCGGGATGCAGTACGGCAACCGCTACTTCCGCTGCTGGGAGCGCAAGGGACACGGCTATCTGGATCTCGCGGATGCGATCAAACATTCGTGCGATGTTTACTTCTATCAGCTCGGATTGAAGATCGGCCTCGACCGGCTGCTGGCCGAAGGCACACGCCTCGGCTTCTCGAAGAAGTCCGGCGTGGACCTGCCGATCGAACGGGCGGGTAATTTCCCTGACGAGCCGGACTGGTTCCGCCGCCGCTTCGGCTGGAAGCCGACTCAGGCGGAAGTGCTGAGCCTCGCCATCGGTCAGGGCCCGAACGATCAGACGCCTTTGAAAATGGCACAGTTCTACGCCGCGCTCGCCGCCAACGGCCGGGTCGGGCCGCCACGCCTCGCGAACGTGCCGGGTGACACCGCCGGCGGCTGGGACCTGCACCTCTCGCAGGAGAGTCTCAAGTGGCTGCGCGAGGGGCTGCGGCGCGTGACCGCGCCCGGCGGCACGGCGGGCATGTCCGCGCTCGAGCACTGGGACTGGATCGGCAAGACGGGTACGTCGCAGAATCCGCACGGCGACGACCACGCCTGGTTCGTCGGCATGGCGGGCCCGCGTGACGGCGCGCCCGAAGTCGTGGTTGCCGCGCTCATTGAATTCGGCGAGCACGGCAGCGAGGCCGCGCAGTACGCAGCCAAGACGGCGGATTACTACTTGCGACGGCGGCACGGCATGAAGACCGACACGATTCAGACGCTGCGCGAGTATCTGATTGCCGGACGACCGACCAACTGGGTGAAATGGCAATAGGACGGCGCCTGCGCAGCTTCTTTGGCGACCCGGCGCTGGCCCTCACCGTCATCGCGCTGACGTTCTACGGTATCGCGATGGTCTATTCGGCGGGCGTGCTGGATGCGCCCAAGCCGGGCGTCGCGCACGCGTGGCGCAACCAGGTCGTGTGGTTCATCGTCTCGCTGATCGCAATGTTCGTGGTCTCGCGCGTGCAGGTGCGCTGGATCGAGTGGCTGGCACTGCCGTTGTACGTCCTCGGCATCGTGACACTGGTCGCGACCCTCCTCATCGGTACCGGCGCGGGCACCGCGGCAGGCACCAGGAGCTGGTTGATCATCGGCCCGATGATGGTGCAGCCGTCCCAGTTCGCGAACCTCGCCACCATCCTGATGCTCGGCCGCGTCATGGGCAGCTGGCGCGAGCGGCCGACCACCCTCTTCGATCTGTGGAAGCCGCTGCTGATCGTTGCGGTGCCGATGGCGCTCGTGTTCGTTCAGCCGGACCTCGGCACCGCCATGGTATTCGGCGGTGTCATGATCGCCACGCTCTACTGGGCCGGCACGCCGCTCGGCATCCTGTTCATGCTGATCAGTCCGCTGCTCGGGATCTTCATTGCCATCGTGCCGTGGCTCTTCAGCATCTACATGATCGCGCTGGTCGCCTTCCTGTATTTCTATCGCGCGTATTTCTGGGAGAGCGCGATCGTCGTCGTGCTGAACCTCGCGGCCGGCACGGTCGGCAACCCGCTCTGGAATTCGCTCGAGCAGTATCAGAAAAACCGGCTGCTCGTGTTCCTCGATCCGCTCAAGGATCCGCGCGGCGCCGGCTATAACGTCATTCAGTCGAAGGTCGCGATCGGCAGCGGCGGGCTGTTCGGCAAAGGTTTTCTGGACGGCACGCAGAAGCGCCTGGCCTTCCTGCCCGAGCAGCATACCGACTTCATCTTCGCCGTGATCGGCGAGGAAATGGGATTCCTGTTCGGCACGCTGATCGTGATCGCCGCGTACGGCATTATTCTCTGGCGCCTGATCAAGCTGTCGGAGCGGCTGCCCGACCCCTTTGCCGGCATCGTGGTGTTCGGTATCTTCGGGGCTTGGTTCACCCACATTATCGTGAACATTGGAATGACGGTGGGACTCATGCCGATCACCGGCATCCCATTGCCGTTCCTGAGCTACGGCGGATCCTTTTTGCTCGCGACATTCCTGGCCCTTGGTGTGGCCCAACGCGTAGCCAGTGAACAGGGAAGGATTTGAGGAGGGGCGAAAGGGAGTTGGGGAGTAGGGGAGTAGGGGCGATGACCAATCCCCCTACTCCCCTACGCTCCTACGCCCCTACACAAAATGACCTGGTTCAAGAAGCCGAAGAAGAAACTGACCGGCACGGAGCGGCGCGAGCTGCCGACCGACGTGTTCGAGAAATGCCCGAACTGCGGCGAGATCCTGTACCGCGCGCGGCTCGAGCAGAACGCGTACGTCTGTCCGGAGTGCGGTCACCACAATCGCATCAGCGCCGAGGACTACCTCCAGCTGCTGCTCGATGACGGCGAGTACGTCGAGCGATTCGGCGAGCTGCGCAGTGGTGACCCACTGCAGTTCGTGGACCTGAAGCCGTACGGCAAGCGGCTGGAAGCGGCCGAGCGCAAGACCGGCGCGGGCGATGCGATCCGCACCGTCGAAGGCGAGCTCGAGTCGGTGCCGGTCGCGCTCGCGGTCATGGATTTCGAGTTCATCGGCGGCAGCATGGGCTCGGTGGTCGGCGAAAAGATCTCGCGCCTCGCGCAGATCGCGCTCGACGAGCGCAAGCCGCTCATTATCGTCAGCGCTTCCGGCGGCGCCCGCATGATGGAGGGCATCCTCTCGCTGATGCAGATGGCCAAGACTTCGGCGCTGCTGGCGCAGCTGCATGAATCCGGCGTGCCGTACATCTCGGTGCTGACCGATCCGACCACCGGCGGCGTCACCGCATCGTATGCGATGCTGGGCGATGTGCATCTCGCGGAGCCGGGCGCGTTGATCGGTTTTGCCGGGCCGCGCGTCATCGAGCAGACCATCAAGCAGGAGCTGCCGGAAGGATTTCAGCGTTCGGAGTTCCTGCTCGAGCACGGCATGGTGGATACCATCGTCGACCGCCGCGAGCTGAAGACGACCGTTGCCCGTCTGCTCCGCCACATGCTTGGCCAGCCGGCCCCCGCGGAATCGAACGGTGACGGAGCCTGAACGGCTCACCTACGACCAGCTGATACGCGAGCTGTTTCCGCGTCTGAGCGGCGGAATTCGATGGGGCCTCGAACGGACCGAGGCCCTGCTCGATTCAGTCGGCAATCCGCAGCGATCCTATCGCACCATTCACGTCGGCGGCACCAACGGCAAAGGCTCGGTGGCCGCCACGCTCGCGGCCATCCTGCGCGTCGATGGCCGCCGGACCGGCCTCTACACGTCGCCCCACCTCTGCACGTTTCGCGAGCGCATCCAGGTCGATGGCAGCGCGCTCAGCGAAGCCGCGCTCGTGTACGCAGCGCGCCGGCTGTGGCCGGAGATTCAGCGCGTCTCGCCCTCGTTTTTCGAGGCGACGACGGCTATCGGCTTCCTTGCCCTCGCCGAAGCCGGTGTCGAGCTGGCCGTCGTGGAAGTCGGGCTGGGCGGCCGGCTGGACGCGACCAATGTGATCGAGCCGGAGCTTTCGATCATCACGAACATCGCGCTCGATCATCGCGACTACCTCGGCAACAGCATCGAATCGATCGCGCGTGAGAAGGCCGGCATCATCAAGGCGTCCGGGTCGGTGCTCACGGCCGAGCGCGAGCGCGTACCGTTGCACATCTTCGCCGAGCATGCGCGCGCGGCCGGTACCCGGCTGCATGTGCTGCCGGCGGGCGAGCCCGCGGACGCGAGCTATGACGTGCGCGGCACGGCATTCACCGTCACGACGTCGCATTACAGTGAGCAGAAGCTCGCGACGCCGCTGATCGGCGCGCACCAGGCGGTCAATGCCGCGCTCGCCGTGCACGCCTGCGATCTGCTGCCGGACGGCTTGCGTCCGGCCGCCGAGTCGGTCACGCGTGGCGTCGCGCAGGTGCGCTGGCCCGGCCGGCTTCAAGTCGAGCGGATCGGCGCGCAGAACTGGCTCTTCGATGTCGCGCACAATGTGGCCGGCGTCCATGCGCTGGTCGCCGCCGTGCGCGGCCTGCAGCTCGCGCGGCCGCTGGTCGTGGTGATCGGCATCCTGGGCGACAAGGATTGGCAGGCCATGCTGCCGCCGCTCTTCGACGTTGCCGACACGGCGATTCTCACCCTGCCGCCGACCGCGCCGGCCAATCGCGCGTGGGATCCCGAGCGCGTGCT
>JBQTJO010000165.1:0-3162 GCA_052387015.1 Gemmatimonadota bacterium | reverse complement strand
TCAGCACGCGCGCTGTTCGCGTTCCGTGTCGCAGTGTCCGCGCTGTTGCTCACGGCGCCGGTCGAGCTGGTTCTCGCATTGGTCGACTTCGAGGCTTCCACCGCTGACATTATCGTGCCGGATAGACTGGCCTCGCTCGAGCAGCTGGAGCGGCGTCAGGCCACCCGCGCACTCGTCTTCGGCGAGCCGAGTCCGGTACTGGCGGACAGCATTCGGACGACGGCAGACGCGCTGGCGTCGTATCGCGAGATTGCAGCGGTTGGTGTGGTCGGTTACGGCGCGGTCATGCTGCTGGCTGCCGCGCTGGGCATGTTCCTGCTGTGGCGCGCTTCGGGCCGATCCGATGTGCGCGCGCTGGCCCTGTTTCTCGGCATTTACCTCAGCACCGAGCTGGTCGGCCGCTGGGAGAGTGGACTCGACGTCGCCTACGCTTTCATGATCGGCGCGATCATCGCCACTTTGTTGCGATTCGGCGCGCTTTTTCCGCGGCAGCTCACGCCCGAAGACCTCGTACCTGCCGGCCCGCTCCGAGCGGAAGGACGCGCGCGCCGAGCGCTGCGATCCGCCGCCAAGCCGTTGCGCTCGCTCGAACGGCTGCTGCTCCGCCCCGCTGTCGTGTGGCTGAGCGCGCTCGCGTTCGGCTTGCTGCTGGCGGGGCTGGTTCAGCCGCGCGCGATCCGGCGCGCGGCCTGGTTGATCATCGATCTGTTGCCGAGGCGCAGTATCGAGGCGCAGTACGAGCTGCTGCCGCTCTTGCTCAAGCTCCTCACGCCGCTGTTCATGAGCGCCGCGATCGTGGTGCTGCTCGCGATTGTGACCGGCGTCGTGATCGGGTTACGTTACTTGTGGATCGGTTTTCACGGCGCCGACAGCGCTCAGCGGCAACGTGCAGCCTGGGTGATCCAGGGCATTTATCTCTTCTTCTGCATGCTGCTGGTGACCATGGTGGGCTGGCCGCTGATCGGCCATCGGTTTGTCGACGTCGCGCAGCGCCCGTTCATCGATCCGCTCGTGCTCCACTTCGGCGAGATCGCCGGCCTCACCATCCTGCTCGCGTGTATCGGTTTCGCCGTCCTGCATCACGACACCTTCGACACGCGCCTGGTGCTGCGACGCACCACCGTGTATGGCGCACTGTCGGTGCTGATTCTGGCGCTGTTCAGCGGCATCGAGCACCTGGTGTCCGGCGTTCTGGCCGACTCCCTCGGCGCGGCGCGCTCGCTGGGCGGCTGGTTCGCGGGCGCCGTCGTCGCACTCACATTCGGACCGCTGCGCAAGGGATTGGAGCAGCGCACGACTCGCGTGTTCGACCGCTGGATCCCGGTAACGGCGCTGGCGCATGAAGGACGGCGCAAACGATCGGTAGTGGTCTTCAGTGATCTGGTGGGTTACACCGCGACCTCGGCGCATGACCCCGACGCGGCGCTCACGCTGGCCGCACTCTTCCAGAAGGAGGCGCGCGCGGGCGCCGAGCGCTTCGGCGGCCGGTTGGTCAAGAAGATCGGCGATGCGGTGCTGCTGGATTTCGACGACGCGCAGAACGCGCTCGCCTGGTGCATGGACATCGCGCCGCGCCTGGAAACGGGCTGCCGGCTGCTGGATCTGCCAACGACGCTGCTGCGCACCGGCGTGCATGCGGGCGACGTCGTGCGGGGGGACGGATGGCGATCTCTACGGCCCGACCGTCAACCTTGCCGCACGCCTGCAAAGTGCGGCCGGCCCGGGCGAGGTGTGGCTGACCCGGGCTGCGCTGGATGCGGTGAGTGACGCGGCACGCTACCGCATCGTCAGTGTGGGCGCGCGCGAGTTCAAGAATGTGCCGGAAGCGGTCGAGTGTTTCCGCTGCCTTGGTGAAAGTGTGCGCGTTTAGGGAACTCCGGTCCCTCTTTTTCGTACTGGGTAGAGGCCAGCGAAGGGGGACTCGTGCAAACAGTCGTTTACGGTAACACGCTCATCACGTGGGCAAGCGCCGCCGGTGGCGCGGCCGCGCTGCTCGTCACCTTGCTGTTCGCGCGCAAAGTCATCGCCGGACGGCTCGCGGTCCTGGCCGGCCGCACCCACAACCACATCGACGACCTGGTGCTCGGGCTGGTGCGCGGCACGCGCGCCTGGTTCCTGAGCGGCGCCGCACTGACGGCAGCCGCGCGCTGGCTGGAGCTGCCCGCCGCGGCCGGCCGGCTGATCGAAATCGCCGTCGTGATCGGCGTCGTCATTCAGGGCGCGCTCTGGGGCAACGTGCTGATCCGGCACGTGGTGCAGCGGCAGGTACAGCAGCGGATTGCAATCGATGATGCGGCGAGCGCGACCACCATCGGCGCGCTCGGCTTCCTCGCGCGGCTGCTGCTGTGGTCGGTGCTGCTGCTGCTCGGGCTCGACAACCTGGGCGTGAACATCACGGCGCTGGTGGCGGGTCTCGGCGTGGGCGGCATCGCGGTCGCGCTGGCGCTGCAGAACATCCTGGGTGATCTGTTCGCCTCACTGTCGATCGTGCTGGACAAGCCGTTCGTGAACGGCGACTTCATCATCGTCGACGATCTGATGGGCACGGTCGAGCACGTCGGCCTGAAGACGACGCGCGTGCGCAGCCTGCACGGTGAGCAGATCATCTTCTCGAATACCGACCTGCTGAAGAGCCGCATTCGGAATTACAAGCGCATGCAGGAACGGCGCGTCGTATTCGCGCTGGGCGTGACCTACGACACGCCGCCGCAGAAGGTGGCCGCGATCCCGCACATGCTGCGCGCAATCATCGCGACCGTGCCGGGCGTGCGCTACGATCGCGCTCATTTCAAGAGCTACGGCGCGTTCTCGCTCGATTTCGAGATCGTCTACTACGTGCTGGACGCCGACTACAACCGCTACATGGATGTGCAGCAGGCGCTGAACCTTGCGATTCTCAGCCGGTTCAATGAAGAAGGCATCGAGTTCGCCTTCCCGACGCAGACGCTGCACCTGAGCATGCCGCGGCGCGAGCAGGTCGCGGTGCTGGGCTCCTAACAGGCTGCTGCATCTCTTCCTTTAGATCGATGAGCTTCGTGTTGGTGTCGCGCACCTGTGCTTCGAGCTTGGCGACACGCGCGTTCAACCTCGTCATTTGCTCGTCCACTTGCTCGCGCAGTCCGGCGAGTCCTGTATGGACATCCTCAACACCACGCTCGAGCG
>JBQTJO010000164.1:0-7430 GCA_052387015.1 Gemmatimonadota bacterium | reverse complement strand
ATCGCTCTCATCGCTCCAATCGCTCTTATCGCTCACATCGCTCTCATCGCTAGTTCGGCACCACCAGGTTGCTTGCCTTGTCCAGCAGCGCGCCCGCAATCCGTTCGATCGTGCGTCCGCCCGTAGTCGGGTTTTCCGGATTCACGTTCTGCCCCGGCGTGTACGTTCCGGGCACCGGTCGCGCGAGCATGACCGCGACCGTGATGCTGGCGGACGCGCCCGGCTCGAGCGTTATCGGCCCCGCGCTCACCGACATCCGGTAGTCGGCATTCGTGCTCGGCACCAATCCGATCTGCTGCCCCGGCATGTCGGGCGTCAGCGGCGCGATGCGTGTGCCGGAGATCATGCCGTAACCGAAGCGCTCGCTGACGTCGCCGGCCCGCCAGTCGTTGCCGCTCGGCCATGCATTCAACGCGCGCACCGTAGCGCCGGGCGGCGCTTCCAGCAGTCGCAGACCGATCAGGCCGGGCGCCCGTGCCAGGCGATCGTCCTGGAAGTCCATGTCGTACATGTAGACCATGTTCAGCGCCGGGTCGTACGTCACCATGTCGTCGGTCGCGTTGCCGATATCGGCATCCAGCGCGAAGCCGAGATACACCCAGTTGTATGTGATGCCGGCGCTCGGGATCAGCGGGTCGACCGCCCGGTAGCTCTCGCGATTGGTGATGTTGCGGAAGGTGAGCCTGATGAATGCGACATCGCTGCTGCCGCTCGTGCCGATCAGCTCCTCCTCCACTTCGATGCCGCGCATGGTCGGCACTGGCAACACTGCCAGCTCGAGCGGCGGCAGGACCCAGAATGTCTGACGCATGGTGTAGCGATCGGCGCTCTGTATGATTTGCGGCGCCGGCCGGCCGGCCAGCCAGGAGACGTCGTAGACGCCGAGCGCGAGCGTGTCACGCGTGCCGGCGAGCGCCGCAATGACCGGCAGCCCGATCGATGCATAGCCATCGATCGTGCCGGTCGGCCAGTACAGCCCCCGTTCGGTCGCGTTGTAGTAGAAGAGCGCGCCGTTCGGGTTGCTCGCGGGGCGCAACCCATTCAACTCGTGATAGGTGTGGTAATCGATCGCACAGTCGGTGTTCGTGCAGCGCATGATCAGCGGGCCGTGCACGCGATGCAGTGTGTCGCTCTTTACATCGACGCGCGCGCGAAAGCCGTAGGTGACCTCGCCGTGATCCTGCCGAACCAGAATCTCGTGCTGGGTCAGCGTGAGCCCGGCCAGGGTGTGGGGCGTGACTTCGCCGGTGTTGCGGCCGTCCAGATAAACCAGCGCGCCCTCGGGGTCGGACGTGACCTCGATACGCGCGTTGGCACCCGGTTCGATGAGCTGATCGGACTCGCGACAGGAACTGAGCGCGCTGGCAGATACGGCCGCGGCTGTGATGCATAGCATCAGGTTCATATAACAACAACTTCCGAGAGGCTAGCGTTCTTACGGAAGCTCAGCGATCCGGCGCCATAGCGCGCGTCCCAGCTTGAGAATGGAGCGAGCGCGCAGGCCAGGATGCGAAGCGCGTGTCTCAATGCTTGCCGGGCACTTCCCTCATCATGCGGCGGATCGGCACGATCAGCAGCGCCAGCACGACGGTCGCGGCGAACAGTGACAGCGAGGTGCGCAGGAACAGGCGCGGCATCTCCGCCAGGTTTTCCGGATTGACGCGTCCGCCGACCAGACCGGCGATCAGGTTGCCGAGCGCCGCCGCCATGAACCAGACGCCCATCATCTGTCCGACGAACCGCGCGGGCGCCAGCTTCGTCATCGAGCTGAGGCCGACCGGGCTGAGCGACAGCTCACCCAGCGTCTGCAGGAAATAGCTGCCCACCAGCCACCAGACCGACACGCGCAGCGCGCCCCCCGCGTCGATAATCATGGTGGAGGCCGGCACCATCAGCAGGAAGCCCAGGCCGGCGAAGAACAGGCCGATCGCGAATTTGCCGGGGCTGGACAGGTCCTTGCCGCGCTCACCGAGCGAGGTCCAGATGATCGCGAAGACCGGCGCGAGTGCGATCACGAAGAACGAGTTCGCCGACTGCAGCCAGAGCGTCGGCATCTCCCAGCCGAAGACGACGCGGTCCGTGAAATCGCGCGCGAACAGGTTCAGCGACGTCGGTGCCTGCTCGAAGGCCGACCAGAAGATGGTCGCAAACAGGAACAGCACCAGGATCACGCCAACGCGCTTCTTCTCATTCCCGTCCAGCCCCGCGAGAAAGACCAGGTACGCGAAGTAGATGAGCGCCAGCGTGAGCATGACCACGCTCATGCGCTGCGCGACCGCCACCGGATTGATGTCGATGATGCCGGTCATCGCGAGAATCACCAGCAGTGCAACCAGACCGACAAACACGCCGGTCGCGAGTTTGACCTTCTGCTTCTCCTCGGGCGTACCTCTCGGCTCCAGTCCCATGCTGCCGAGCGTGCCGGGGCCGCGCAGCTTGAACGTGATCAGACCGACGATCATGCCGGCACCGGCGGCGCCGAAGCCATAGTGCCAACCCACTCGCTCGCCCAGAAATCCGGTGATCAGCGGCGCGAGCAGCGCGCCGATGTTGATGCCCATGTAGAAGATCGAGAAGCCGGCGTCGCGGCGTGAGCCGCCCTCCGGATACAGCTCACCGACGATCGCCGAGATGTTCGGCTTGAGCAGGCCGGTTCCGAAGACGATCAGGATCAGGCCGATGAAGAAGGCCGGCCGCTCGAACGCCGCGGACAGCGCGATGGCGATGTGGCCCGCCGCGATCAGCACGCCGCCGTACCAGATCGACTGCCGCAGCCCAAGCCAGCGATCGGCGATCCAGCCGCCCGGCAGTGAGGCCAGGTAGACGCAGGCCGCATAAATGCCGACGATCGACGAGGCGGTCGTGCGGTCGAAGCCGAAACCGCCGTCCAGCAGGGCGGCGGTCATGTACAGGACGAGCAGCGGTCGAATGCCGTAGTACGAGAAACGCTCCCACATCTCGGTGAAGAGCGTCGAAAGGCCTCGCGGATGCCCGTAGAAGGCGCGATCCGTCCCGGCTTCCTGAAGCCCCTTGGGCGGCTCGTCGTGGGTGACCTGCCCGGCATTGGGCAGATTGTCGTATACTGATTTGTCTCTGTCCATCATCTCTCCGGAACTGGGAGACTGTGCGCCGGGAGGCCAGCCCTGGGCTCCGGCTGCTGCAAGGCCGCGCAATGTAAGTGCCGTCTTCCGGACACCGCTACCGCCGCCATGCCCTCACCCCTTCCCGTTCAGCCATTTTCTCGCCCGGTCCGCCCTCACAACCTGCCACGCGTGTCAGCAGACGATCCCTTCCACCAGATCCTCGGCCAGAGCGGGGCCGCCCAATCGATGCGCCTCTTCGGCCGCCGCGCCGCCGCGATCGATGCACCTGTCCTGCTGCTGGGCGAGAGCGGCACCGGCAAGGGGGTGCTCGCGCGCGCGATTCACGATGCGTCGCGGCGTGCTCGCGCGCCCCTGGTCGCCGTCAATTGCGCCGCCATTCCCGAGACGCTCTTCGAGAGCGAGTTCTTCGGCCACGTGCGCGGTGCGTTCACCGGCGCGCAGTACGCGCACAAAGGATTGTTCGAGCAGGCCCACGGCGGCACGCTCTTCCTGGACGAGGTTGCCGAGCTGCCGCTCAGCTCGCAGGCCAAGCTGCTGACGGTCATCGAGGACCGCGAAGTCCGCAAGATCGGCGGCGAGCGGGTCTCGCCGTTCGACGCGCGCATCATTGCGGCCACCGCAGCGGACCTGCAGCAGGCCGTCGCCGGCCGCGCGTTGCGGCGCGATCTCTATCACCGCCTTCTTGTGTTGCTGTTCACGATCCCGCGGCTGCGCGTGCGGCACGGCGATATTCTCATGCTCGCCCGCGTCTTCGCCCAGAAGTACGCCTCCACTTACGGCAGGGATCGCGTGAGCTTCGGCGCCGCCGCTAACGAATTCCTCGAGCGCTGGATCTGGCCTGGCAACGTGCGCGAGCTCGCACACGTGGTCGAAGCAGCCGTCGTCGCCTGTGATGACGGACTGATCGAGACACTCACGTCACTCGAAGCCCCGCGCATGACCAACCTCGAGCAGCTGGGCGGCATCGCCCTGTTCGGCAAGGCGCGCTACTCCTTCGCCGGCTCCGCGGCGGACGAACGGCGCATGATCCACGCGGCCATCGAGAAGTGCGCCGGCAACAAGACGCGCGCGGCCGCGCAGCTCGGCATGTCGCGCAACACGCTGTTGAACAAGTTGCGGCGGCTGCCGGATCCGCAATGATGTCGCATCGCGCTATTCACTTTCTCGAGCCATCCGGCATTCTGCACGCTGGGGCGCGCAATTGCGCGCGCACAAACGCGCGATCACAGCTGCCCTCACTTTTACAACCTGTTGTCCGCAACGCATTTCGCGTTTCGAGCGCATCCGGTCCGGCGCGTGACATGGGGCCCGCTCGCAGAGCAGGTCCACGCACTCACAAAGGAAAGGAAATGTTATGAAACGCTCGATGATGCTCCTCCAGCTGCTCGCGCTGGCCGGCCTGGCGGTCGCGGCGCCACGCAGCGGCTACGCCGCCAAGTGCACGGACCAATGGATGGTCTGTCTCAACGACGCCACGGAGTACAGCGGGGCTGCGTTCCAGTTCGCCGAGGCCGAGTGCGGTCTCGAATACACGGGCTGTCTGGCCAGCAAACTGAAGTTCTGGTGAAATAGCCACACCTCCAGAGGTTAACCATGCGTTGGCTTGCTCTGCTCCCATTTCTGCTTGCGTGCGGCGCCGGCTCGGCGGACGACGCGCGCTTCATCCGCGATTTCCGCGAGCGCGCGCAGCCGCTCGCCTGCACGCCCGCCGCGGTCGGCGACAGTCTCGGCACGGTCGCCGAGCTGTCGGCCCGCGCCGAGGGAGGGCTGCTGGCCGTTTTTCCCGATGACCGGCTGGTGCTGGCGCTGAATGACGAGCTGGTGCCGCAACGCACGATCGTTTTCGATGCGGACGGCCCGCGCGGTGTCGCGACCCCGATCAGCGCGGTCGTGCTGAACGGCATTCTGCACGTCATCGATCGCCAGCGGCCGCTGATTCGGCGTTTTCGGCAGGATGGCACGCCGCTGTCAGCGGTCGAGCTGGATTTCCTGCCGCTGCATCTCGCGTCCGCGGGCGGGCGTATCCTGATCACGCCCGCGGTGGTCGGCCGCTATCCCGCCTCGCTGCTCTTCGTGCTGGACCGCGAGACCGCCGAGCCGATCGACATTCCCGTGCGCGATTTCGCGAATGTCGCGGTGAAGATGCTCGGCAACATGACTGCCACCGCAGCGCTCGGTGATCGCCTGCTCGTCGCGCACCAGTTTATGACACCGCGCGCGTATGTCTGGCGCTACGGCTCACGTCCCGAGCAACGGCCAATACCGCTGCCGGCCGAGCTGGAGCGATCGGTCGGCTACGTGCCGCCGCTGCCGCTCGATGAAGCGGCGCTCGAGCCCGTGCTGACGGTCGCGCTGGCAGCATCGGCCGATCCGGTGGCACGCCGATTCATCCTGCTCACGCGCACCGGCGGCAAGCGGAACGGCCATTTCGAGAAGGCCTTGATCCGAACGGACTCGGCCTTGAATTTCCTCGACGCATTCCTGCTCGCGCAGAACGCGGGTCATTTCGCGTATCTGCCGCGCCGACGGGTCGGTGTCCTGATCGACGATGAGGGGCGATGGTTCACGTGTCCGCTGCCGTAACGACTCCGCTGCTCGCCGCTCGCGATCTGATGATCGTGTCCGGCAGGCGGACCCTCGTGAGCGGCCTGACGCTGACGGTGCGCCCGGGCTCGCTCACCTGGATCGTCGGCGAGAACGGCGCGGGCAAGTCGTCGCTGCTGCGCGTGTTCGCGCGCCGCGCGAGCGCGGCCGGCAGCATCGAGTATCTGCCGGAGCCGCGGTTGCGCGATATCGCATTCTATTCACCGCTCATGGGGCCGCCCGCACACGTGACGGTGGGCAGATGGCTGGCGTTTCACCACCAGCTGCCGGCCGCACCCGCGGCACGGATTGCCCAGGCCGATGCACTGCTGCCGGACGTGCGTGCAGCGGCGCTGCTGACCCGTCTTTCGACCGGCGAGACCAAGCGGCTGCTGCTCTGGGGACTGCTGCGCGTCCAGCGCTCATTCACTTTTCTGGATGAGCCGTACGAGCATCTCTCGCCGGCCGCCAAGCACAGTTTGACGGACTTGCTGCGCGCGCGCGCCCTGCGCGGCGTCGTGGTGGTCGCCACCAATCAGGAAGTGCCGGATCACGGCGCCATGCACGTCGTCGAGGTCGCTTGAGCTTGCGCGCGCTCGAGCTGTATCAGCAGCACACCAGCCGGCGCTGGTATCTCGCGCTGACGCTGCTGACCCTCGCGCTGGCCGCGGGCCGCGGCTTCGGCAATCAGCAGGACGCCTTGTTTTTCGAGGGCGTACTGGTCGGCTTGCTGGTTGGACTGAACTTCGGCTTCGCTCGGGACCGCGCGACCGGCTTCGATCGCTACGTGATCAATTTCGTCGAGCCAGGAGCATTATTCATCCAAAAGCTCGTGGTCACCGGCTCCCTCTACGTTGCGTTCTTTGCCGCTTCGTGGGTCGTGTCCGCCTCACTCTGGCAGAATGCGGGCGCGGCGACCTGGACCGTGAGCTACACGTTTCTGGTTTTTCTCCTCATCGTGCCGCTGACACTGCTCGCCGAGATCGCGTTCGAGATCAGGCTGGGAGCCGCCCTCGCGCTGGCCGTCTCTGCCGCGCTGCTGGCCGCTTCTGCATCCATCTGGGGCATACCGGCGGTGGTCGCGTTCACCGGCCTCGCCGTCACGCGCGGATCCTACGCCGGACTGACGCGGCTGCTGGCATTGAATCTCGCGGTCGATCCGCTGCTGGTTCTGCTCGCGTATTCGCTCTGGCTGCGACGCCACCGCCCTCGCTCTTGCCGGCGTCCCGCCCGCCGCCAGGTTGGCGCGCCATGAGCAGCACAGCATCTAGCCGCGAAAAAGACCTGCTCGGCGCGCGCGCTGTTTTTACGACCGTGGCGACACCGGCAGCCTGAGCACGAACGTAGAGCCTGCGCCCGGCTCGCTGTCGACCGTGATTTCGCCACCCAGCAGCTGCGCCAGCGCGAGTGAGAGAGCCAGTCCGAGTCCCGTGCCGCCGTACAATCGAGTCGACGACCCGTCAACCTGCCGAAATTCATCGAAAATATGCTCGAGCTGATCGGCGGGAATGCCGATTCCGGTGTCGCGCACCGTCCACTCGATTCGCCGGTCCGCTTTCGGCCCCGTCTGGCGCACCGTCAACGAGACTTCGCCGCGTTGCGTAAACTTGTGCGCGTTCGAGAGCAGGTTCTCGATGATCTTGCACACCTTGTCGCCGTCGGTCTCGATCGGTATGCGGTCCGGCAGCGCGAGCAGCCGGAACGTCACCCCGTCCGGGGGCGGGCCGGCCGCCTCCGCCCCGT
>JBQTJO010000163.1:0-10013 GCA_052387015.1 Gemmatimonadota bacterium | reverse complement strand
ACTCCCCTACTCCCCTACTCCCCTACACCCCTACTCCCCTACTCCTATCGTCGGCCCAGCGTCGCGTTCAACACGATCTCGCGCCCATCACGCACAACCGTGATGCGCACCGCGTCGCCCGGCTTGCGCGCATTCAACGCGTCCGTCATGCCCTGCAAATCGGCGATCACGTCGTCATCGAAGCGAATGATGATGTCGCCGGCCCGGAGACCCGCTGTCGCAGCGGGGCCGCCTGCACGCACGCCGCTCAGCTTCACGCCGCGCGCGACCGGCGCGAAGTCTGGAATCGTGCCGAGATACGCACCACTGCCGCGCATCGCGGTTGTGCCCGGGCGTCGTCCCGCGCCCTTCACGAGCGTGAGCACGGTCGGTCGATTCGCAATGTCGCGCGCGATGTCACCGACCAGGCGCGCGACGGTCGCAAGGCCGGCCGTATCGATCTTCTCCCAGTCGTCGGACGGCTTGTGATAATCGGCGTGCACGTTCGTGAAGAAATGCAGGACCGGAACGTCCTTCAGGTAGAACGAGGTGTGATCGCTTGCGCCGAAGCCGTCGTCGACCAGGGTGAGCTCGAGCTTCCGTGCAGCGGCGGCGCGCGTGACGATGGCACGCCACTCGCTGGCGGTGCCGATGCCGTAGACGATCAGCGGGCCCGTGCCGAGCCGGCCGACCATGTCCAGGTTGAGCATGCCGCGCGCGTGCGTGAGTGGCGCGTGCGGATGGTTGGCGTAGAATGCGGAGCCGATCAGGCCGGACTCTTCGCCCGAGAACGCGACGAATACGATGGAACGCGGCGGCCGCTTCTGCGTGAGCTGCGCCGCGATGTCGAGCAGCGCGGCCACGCCGGACGCATTGTCATCGGCGCCATTGTGAATCGCGGGTGAGCGGTCGGCCGCGGTCGAGCCGAAGGCGCCCATGCCGAGGTGATCGTAATGCGCGCCGACCACGATGTACTCGTTGCGCAGGCTTGCGTTGCTGCCCTCGAGCACGGCGACGACGTTGCGTCCCGTGCCGCCCGGCGCGTGCGGATTCACCGCGCTCGCCAGGTCGAAGCTCTGGAAGTACGTGCCGCCGTCACCGGCCGGGGTGAGACCGAGCTGGCGGAAACGCGCGGCGATGTAGTCTCCGGCGCAGCGCTCGCCGGCGGTGCCGGCGAGCCGGCCCTCGAGCGCATCGTCGGCGAGGTATCGAACGGCCGCGATCGGACCGGCGAGACGCGCCGTCATTGCGACCGCGTCCGGACAGCTTTGCGCGGCCAGCGACGCAGCCCCGGCATGGAGCCCGAGCAACGCCGTAATGACTTGCCAAATAATCGACTTACGCATGCATGTGCTCTGTACAGAAATATCGGTTGACCCTAAACTAATTCCATGTTCAGACCCCTGCCAATCATCGCGCTGCTGGCGATTTCGTGCTCCGGCCCGACCAGCCAGGCCGGTTCGTCGTTTCCGTCTGCGCCGGATGAGCCGCGCCTGGCGAATCTTCGCATGTTGACCAATGGTGGTGAAAATGCCGAGGCATACTTCTCGGCCGACGATCGGAGGCTGATCTTCCAGGCGAAGCGGCCGCCCGGGACGCAGTGTGACAAGATCTACGTCCTGGACCTGGGCACCGGCCGCGAGACGCGCGTGACCCGGTCGGGCGCACGCACCACCTGCGCGTACCTCTTTCCAAATGACGAGGACCAGGTCGTCTACTCGTCGACCAGCGCGCTCGGCGACAGCTGTCCCACGCCGCCCAGCATGGCGCACGGCTATGTGTGGGCGCTGTACGATTACGACATCTACACGTCGCGCGCGGACGGCTCGAACGTGCGCACGCTGTTCGCTTCGCCCGGCTACGATGCGGAAGCGACGATCTCGAGGGATGGCAGCAGGATCGTGTTCACGTCCGTGCGCGACGGCGATCTCGACATCTACACGATGGATGCGGATGGCGGCAACGTGCGGCGGCTGACCGATGAGCCCGGCTACGACGGCGGCGCGTTCTTCTCGGCGGACGGCAGCCGGATCGTCTACCGCGCGCATCATCCCACGGACGAGAAGGAGCTCGCCGGATATCGCAGGCTGCTGAAGCAGGGGCTCGTGCGCCCGGGGAAACTCGAGATCTACGTCATGAACGCGGACGGCTCCGGCAAGCGGCGCGTCACCGATCTGAATGCGGCGAGCTTCGCGCCGTTTTTTCATCCGAACGGGCGCCAGATCATCTTCAGCTCGAATCTCGCGGACCCGCGCGGCCGCAATTTCGACCTGTATCTCGTGAACGTGGATGGCAGCGGCCTCGAGCGCATCACCACGCACGACCAGTTCGACGGCTTCCCGATGTTCTCGAGCGACGGCCGCAAGCTCGTCTTCGCCTCGAACCGCGGTGCGGCGAAGCCGGGCGACACCAACGTGTTCATCGCGGATTGGGTGGCGCCATGAGGCTGGCCGTTCCACGCGAGATCACAGTCTCGGAGCGGCGCGTCGCGCTGACGCCCGAAGGCTGCCAGAAGCTGGCGGCGCTCGGCGCCGTTGTCGCCGTCGAATCCGGCGCGGGTGAAGCCGCGGGTTTTCCCGATGCCGCCTACGAGCAAGCCGGCGCCAGCATCGAGAGCAGTGCGGAC
This sequence comes from Gemmatimonadota bacterium, assembly GCA_052387015.1. Lineage (GTDB taxonomy): Bacteria > Gemmatimonadota > Gemmatimonadetes > Longimicrobiales > RSA9 > CBJLQC01. The sequence goes on along the minus strand of JBQTJO010000163.1, from coordinate 7,408 downwards.
GCGGTGTATGCGGGTGCCGACGTCGTCCTGAAAGTTCAGGCGCCGGCCGGCGATGAAATCGCGCGCATCAAGGAAGGCGCGCTGCTGGTCGGTTTCCTTGCGCCGCTCACCGCACCCGAGCTGCTGCGTCGCCTCGCCGAAAAGCGGATCAGCGCGCTCGCCGTCGAGCTGGTGCCGCGCATCACGCGGGCGCAGGTGATGGATGCGCTTTCCTCGCAGGCGACGGTGATCGGGTACAAGGCCGCACTCAATGCTGCCGAAGCGACCGGCCGCTTCTTTCCAATGCTGATGACCGCGGCCGGCACCGTGCCGCCCGCGCGCGTGCTCGTGCTGGGCGCCGGCGTCGCCGGCCTGCTGGCGATGGCGACCGCGCGCAGGCTGGGCGCCGTCGTCTCGGGCTTCGACATTCGGCCGGCCGCGAAGGAGCAGGTCGAGAGTCTCGGCGCGACCTGGGTCGGCATCCAGCTCGATGAAGCGGAGGGCAGCGGCGGCTACGCGAAGGAAGTCAGCGAGGAGACGAAGCGGAAGGAGCACGAGCATTTGCGCAAGCTGGTGGCGGCTGCCGACGTCGTCATCACCACTGCGCTGGTGCCGGGCAAGCGCGCGCCGGTGCTGGTCACCCGCGACATGGTCGCTGCCATGAAGCCGGGCGCGGTCGTCATCGACTGCGCGGCAGAGCAGGGCGGCAATTGCGAGCTGACCGAGGCGGGCAGGGCCGTCGTGCACGATGGGGTCGTGATTCAGGGCCCCGTCAATCTGCCCGCCACGCTGCCGACGCACGCGAGCTTCATGTACTCGCGCAACCTGGTCGCGCTCGTGAGTCCGCTCATCAAGGAAGGACAGCTCACGCTCGATCTCGATGATGACGTGATCGGACCGTGCTGCGTGACGCACGCGGGCGCTGTGCGCGCCGGCCAACCTGCCACTACTGCCGCGCGTTGAGCCCTGAACTTCCGGCGCTCGAGTTGAGCAATGTGGCGCGCCGTTTCGGCCGCCGCTGGGTGCTGCGCGGTGTGAGCGCGCGCGTGCGCGCCGGCGAATCGGTCGCGCTGATGGGGCGCAACGGCAGTGGCAAGACCACGCTGCTGCGCGTGATTGCGACCGCGCTGCGCCCGAGCCGCGGCGGCGGCGCCGTCTTCGGCAATCGGCTGGTCGACGATGCGGACGAAGTGCGCGAGCTGATCGGCATGCTCGGGCACCACGCCGGTCTCTACGACGATCTCACGGCCGCCGAGAATCTTCGCTTCTCCATGCAGATGTACGGTCTCGATGCATCACGCGCGCGCATCGATGCCGCGCTGGACGAGGTCGGCCTCGGCCACGAGAGCCGGGAGCGCGTGCGCGGCTTCTCGGCGGGCATGCGCCGGCGTCTCGCGCTCGCGCGCCTGCTGCTGCGGCCGCCCAGGCTGCTGCTGCTGGATGAGCCGTACGCCGCGTTCGACCAGCCCGGCATCGAGCAGGTCAACGCGTACGTGCACCGCATTGTCGAGGCCGGCGGCGCCGCTGTCATCGCGACCCACGATCTGGGGCGCGTGAGCGCGCTTGCCGGCCGGGTGCTGCGCATCGAGGACGGCAGGATCGCGTGAGCTGGCAACGCGAGGCCCGGCGCATCGGCGCGATCGTCTGGAAGGACTTCACGGCGGAGCGCCGCACCAAGGCGAATTTCAACGCTGTGGTCTTTCTCGCCGTCCTGACCTTGCTGCTGTTCGGCTTCGCGCTCGGGCCCGATACCGAGACGCTCGAGACCGTGGCCGCCGGGGTGGTCTGGCTTACCATCCTGTTCAGCGGGGTGCTATCTTTCAATCGTTCGTACGAGCAGGAGCTGGAGGGCGGCGTGCTCGATGCGCTGCTGCTGTATCCGGGGCAGCGGCGCTCGATTTTTCTGGGCAAGCTGATCGCGAATCTGGCATTCGTGCTGCTGGTCGAAGCCGTACTGGTGCCGCTCGCGACCGTGCTGTACGATCTCGAGCTGCTGCCGGTGGCGCTGCCGCTGGCCGGCATTCTCGTGCTCGGCACCATCGGCTTCGTGACGCTCGGGACTTTTTACGCCGCCATGGCCAGCCGCGTCCGGGCCCGTGAAGTGCTGCTGCCGCTGCTGCTCTTCCCGATGCTGATCCCGTTGCTGGTCGGCGCGGTCGAGGCGACGACGGCGCTGCTGAGCGGCGATGTCATGGGCGACAGCCGCGTGTGGGTGCGGCTGCTGATGGTTTTCGACGTCACGTTCATTCTGGTTTGTATCTGGGCGTTCGACTACGTAATCGAGGACTAGGCATGAAGTGGCTCCGGCCATTCGGCATTTTCGCACTGCTGTTCTTCATCTTCGCGCAGGCATCCGCGCTGTACCTGTCGCCGCCCGATCGCGACATGGGCCATCTCCAGAAGATCATGTACGTGCACGTGCCTGCCGCCTGGGTCGCCTTTGCGGCCTTCTTCGTCGTGTTCGTCGGCAGCGTGCTGTATCTGTGGAAGCGGGATGCGAAGCACGACCTCTACGCGGCCGCGGCCGCCGAGGCTGGCACCGTCTTCACCGCGCTGACCATCGCGCTCGGCTCGATCTGGGGCAAGCCGACCTGGGGCGTGTGGTGGACGTGGGATCCGCGCCTGACCACGACCGCCATCCTGCTGCTGATCTTCGTCGGCTACGTCGCGCTGCGCTCGTTCACCGAAGACGAGGAGCGGCGCGCCCGCTGGAGTGCGGCGGTCGGCATTCTCGGCTTCATCAACGTGCCCATCGTCTACATGTCGGTGAAGTGGTGGCGCACGATTCACCAGGTGCAGTCCACCGCCGAGTCGATGGACAGCCCGTTCCTGTACGGCCTGCTGGTCAACACGGCCGCGTTTAGCGTTTTAATGATCTTTTACGTGGCTCACAGGTATCAGACTGCGAAGCTGGAGCGCGCGGTCGAGCAGCGGGAAGAAATGGCGGCGCTCCAGGGCGCCGGAGTGAGCGAATAACATGTCGAATATCGGATACGTCGCCGTGGCGTACGGCCTCACCTATATCGTCCTCGCCGCCTATACGGTCTATCTGTTGCGGCGCCGCTCGCAGGTGGAGGAGTAAATGGCTTCGAGAAAAGGCCGGAAAGCCGGGCTGGTCGTGACCGCGCTGATCGTGCTGGGCGGCTTCGCCTATCTCATGTACGGCGGCCTGGGCGACAACCTCGTCTACTTTCTCACACCCACGGAGCTGCTCGCCAAGGGCGACGCGGTGTACGACAAGCCCCTGCGCCTGGGTGGCATGGTGGTGCCCGGCAGCGTGCAGTGGGACGCGGAGCGGCTGGACCTCCGCTTCGTGCTGAAGGACGGCCAGGCCACCACGCCCGTGCACGCGACCAGCGCGCCGCCGCAGATGTTCCGCGCGGGCCAGGGCGTCATCGTCGAAGGCAGACTGAGTCGTGCGGGCGTGTTCGAGGCCACCAATCTGATGGTCAAGCACTCCAACGAGTACAAGGCTCCGGCGCACGGCGAAAAGCCCGAAGAGCTGTACAAGACCCTGATCAAGCAGCAGTAGCGTGACTCGTTTTCTGGGCACCGCCGCCGTGTCGGCGGCATTTCTCCTGGCCGCAGCCGGTCTGATCGCCGGCATGCTCGGTGCGCGACGTCGCTCCGAGCGTCTCGTGGGCATCGCGCGCGGCGCGGCGTACGCGAATTTTATTCTGCTGTTCAGCGCGACCGCCGCGATGGTCTACGCGCTGGTCACGCACGATTTCAGCGTGTCGTACGTGGCGCAGGTCGGCAGCCGTTCGACGCCGCTCTTCTTTACCATCATTTCGCTGTGGAGCTCCCTGGAAGGGTCGATCCTCTTCTGGGCGCTCGTGCTCGCCGGTTTCACCGCGGTCGCCACCTATCTGACACAAACACGGCTCGGGCCGCTGGCCGATTACGCGACGGCGACCATGCACGGCGTGCAGTTCTTCTTCCTTCTACTGCTGATCGGGCCCGCCAACCCGTTCCAGCCGGTGTTTCCCGTGCCGGCCGACGGGCCGGGGCCGAACGCGCTGTTGCAGAATCACATTCTCATGGCGGTGCACCCGCCGCTGCTCTATCTCGGCTATGTCGGCATGACGGTGCCGTTCGCGTTCGCGATCGGCGCGCTGCTCTCGGGCAAGCTCGACGACACGTGGATCCACGAGACGCGCCGCTGGACGACCACCGCATGGGTGTTCCTGTCGCTCGCCATCATCATGGGCATGTGGTGGTCGTACGAGGTGCTCGGCTGGGGCGGCTACTGGGCGTGGGATCCGGTCGAGAACGCGTCCTTCATGCCCTGGCTCACCGCGACCGCGTTTCTTCACTCGGTGATGGTGCAGGAGCGCCGCAATCTGCTGCGCGTCTGGAATCTCAGCCTCATCATTGCGACGTTTACGCTGACCATCCTCGGTACCTTCCTGACGCGCAGCGGGATCCTGTCCTCCGTGCACGCGTTCAGCGAAGGACCGATCGGCATCTATTTCCTGGCCTTCATCGCGCTTCTGCTGATCGTCTCACTCGTGCTGCTGACCGGCCGCAGCACCGAGCTGCGTAGCGACGGCGGCATCGACAAGCCGGTCTCGCGCGAGACCGTATTCCTGATCAACAACCTGCTGCTCACGGCTTTTACCTTCACAGTGCTGCTCGGCACCCTGTTCCCGCTGATTGCCGAGGCGGTCCGCGGCGTGAAAGTCAGCGTGGGCGCGCCCTTCTTCAACAAGATGACCGTGCCGCTGTGCGCGGCCTTGCTGTTCCTCGTGGGCGTCGGCCCGGCCTTGCCGTGGCGCGGCGCGAGCGCCGAGTACCTGAAGAAGAAGCTGCTGCCCCCCTTCGCAGCCTTGATCGTTGGGCTGGTCCTGGCAGTAACGCTGGGCGCGCGCTCCATCTACGCAATCCTCGCCTTCGCCTTCGCGTCCTTCGCGCTCGCGTCGAACACGCAGGAGTTCATCGACGGCGCGCGCGCGCGCCGCCGCGCTCACGGTGAGGCCTTCGGCACCGCGCTGGTGCGGCTGGTGCGCAGCAACAATCGCCGCTACGGCGGCTACATCGCGCACATCGGCGTGATCGCGATCGCGCTCGGCATCACCGCGTCATCGGAATTCAAGGTCGAGAAGCAGGCCACGCTGCGGCCCGGTGAGACGATGCAGATCGAGGATTTCACCATCCGCTTCGACCGGGTCTGGGGACGGGAAGAGCCGCAGCGCTTCGTGGTCGGCGCCGATCTGACCGTCTTCAAGGGTGATCGGCAGGCCGGCCGCATGGATCCGCGCATGAACTTCTACACGTCGCGCGGCAACGAGCCGGTGCCCACGCCAGCCGTGCGTGAGCGGCCCAATGCGGACCTGTACATCAGTCTAATGTCCTTCGAGCGCAACGGCAGCAACGTCACGCTCTCGGTCATCGTCGAGCCGATGGTGGCGTTCATCTGGGCCGGCGGCTTCATCGTCGCGTTCGGCGCGCTGATTGGCGTGCTGAAGCCACGCCCGCGAGCGATACGGCGAGAGCGCGTGGAGGCGGAAGCCCGTGCGGAGGCGGAGGCGGGTGCGGAGGCGGGAGTGGTGGGCGTATGAACTGGAGGCGCTCTTTGGTGGGACTCGCGATGGCCCTGCCGATCGTGCTGCTGCTCGGTTACGGGCTGACGCGCGATCCGCGCCTGATCGTGTCGCCGCTGCCGGGCAGGGAAGCGCCCGCGTTCGCGCTGCCGACGCTCGAGTCCGGCGCCAGCATCACGCTCGCCGATCTGCGCGGGCAGATCGTGGTCGTGAACTTCTGGGCATCGTGGTGCATTCCCTGTCGCGAAGAGCACCCCGTGCTGATCGAGGCCGCACAGAAGTACGGCCCGCGCGGCGTGCGCTTCATCGGTATCGCGTACAACGATCGGCCCGAGGACAGCAAGCGCTGGCTGGATGAGCTGGGCCGCGCCTATCCCTCCCTGATCGACGCCGGCGCGCGCACCGCGATCGACTACGGCGTATCCGGCGTGCCGGAGACGTTCATGGTGGATCGCAACGGCGTCGTCGCATTCAAGAAGTTCGGTCCGATCACGAGGGCGGAGCTGAGGACGAAGCTGGACTCGTTACTGCAGCGATGAGAGTGATGAGAGCGATTGGAGCGATAGGAGCGCTGCTCTTCGCCCCTGCGCTACTGACGGCGCAGATCGCGAATGACTCGGTCCTGGAGGCGCGGACTTCCGAGGTCGCGGCTACACTGCGTTGTCCGGTGTGCCAGGGTCTGTCGCTCAACGACTCGCCGTCCGAGCTGTCGCTCCAGATGCGCGCGGTCGTGAAAGACCAGCTGCGCGCGGGCAAGTCGCCGGAGCAGGTGAAGGCCTATTTCGCCAGCAAGTACGGCGAGTGGATTCTGCTCGAGCCGAAAGCGGAGGGCATCAATCTCATCGTGTACTTCGCGCCGCTGGCCCTCCTGCTCGCAGGCGGCGCATTGATCGTGGTGATGGTACGCAAATGGACCGCGGCGGGCGCCACAAACGCCATGGCTGCGCCCGAGGACGAGCTGCTGTAACTTCATCCGCATGCGCCTCCTTCTCGCGCTCTTCGCGCTGCTCCTCACAGTTACCCGGCTGCCGGCACAGCAGATCTACAACGGCCGTGCGCGCGAGCTCAATGTCAGCGTTCCGCGCATTGATACTGAAACCATGCTGGACGGCTCGCTCGCCGATTCGGCCTGGCGCGCTGCCGCCGTGCTCACCGGCTTCTCCCAGTATCGGCCCGTCGATGGACGGCCGGCCGAGGATTCTACGCAGGTGCTGGTCTGGTACGACTCGCACGCCATCTACTTCGGCATTCGCGCGTTCGAGGAGCACGGTGAAGTCAGCGCGACGCTCGCCGACCGTGACAAGATCGACGGCGAGGAATACGTGCAGATCCTGCTCGATCCCTTCAACGACCGGCGGCGCGCCTGGATCTTCGGCGTGAATCCGCTCGGCGTGCAGGCGGACGGCATTCGCACCGAAGGTGCGCCCGGCGCGGCGAGCGGGCCGGGCGCCGGCGGCCGCTTTGAAAACGTCGATCTGAATCCGGATTTCGTGTTCAGCTCGAAAGGTCGCGTCACCGATTTCGGTTACGAGGTCGAGATTCGCGTGCCGTTCAAGAGCATCCGTTACCAATCGGTCGATCCGCAGAACTGGGCGCTCAATGTGATGCGCAAAGTGCAGCACTCGGGTTACGAGAACACGTGGACGCCTGCGCGGCGCGCGAACGCTTCATTCCTCGCTCAGTCCGGTGAATTGCGAGGGTTGACCCAATTGCGACGTGGCTTGGTCTCGTAGCGCCAACCGCCAACCAAATCATCAGCGCCTGTAGCTTTGGTGGTCGCGAACGGATTGAGATCGAGTACCAAGCCACGTCGCAATTGGGTCAACCCTCGCAATTCACCGGACTGAGCGAGGACTGAAGCGTTCGCGCGCCGCGCAGGCGTCCAC
>JBQTJO010000162.1:0-13623 GCA_052387015.1 Gemmatimonadota bacterium | reverse complement strand
TGGCGACGCGTCCGGGGACCAGCGGCTCGATCGCGGTGCGGATCACAGACGCGACCTGCTTGGCGCGTGTGCGCACTGCGTTGTCGGAGCGCGTGCTGTCGAAAGCCGGCGCGAGCAGCGCGATCGCGGCGACGCGGTCCGTGTTGCCGACGCGCGTGCGCGCGTTCTGGTCGTGCAGGTTGAAGCCGAACTCCGGCTGATAGCGGTCGCGCACGGCCTTGAGCGTGCGCGCTTCGGGCGTGACCAGCGCCCGCGCATCGCGGTTGACGTCGATGCCCATGGCATTCTGGCGCTGGAAGGTCTCGGCGCCGTCCGGATTCAGCATCGGCACCATCAGAATGGTGAGTTCATCCTGCCAGCGCCGCGTGCGCGCATCGCGCGTCTCGTGCAGGTAGCGCATCAGGTCCGCGAGCGCGAGCGTCGCGGTCGACTCGTCGCCGTGCATCTGGGACCAGAGCAGCACCTTCGTCTTGCCCGTACCGTAACGCACGAGATAGAGAGGCCGCCCCTCGGCGGATGCGCCGATCTGCTCGCGCTCGAGCGGCGCGCCCAGGTACGGCTCGACCGCCGACCAGTACGCGGCATGCGTGAACACCCGCGTGGTCAGGGGAGCGGAGGCGGAGGCGGAGGCGGAGGCGGAGGCGGGAGCGGAGGCGGTCAGCTCATTCCAGACGAGCCGGGAGATGTCGGCGCCCGTTTGCTTCGCCTGCGCTTCGTCATTGAACCCGCGCGTGAGAACCACCAGCACGTAAGGCGCACGGTTCGGCGGAAAGACGATGCCGCCATCGTGCTGGCTGCGCGTGATCGAGCCGGTCTTGTGCGCGACGCGCGTGCCGGCCGGCAGCCCCGCCGGAATCATCTCCCTGAATTCCTGCGCCTCGAGAATCTCGAGCATCGAATCACAGGACCGGCGCGTGTAGCGGCCGCAGCGCGCGATCGCAGCCAGCACGTTCGCGAAGCCGCGCGAAGTCGTGGTGTTGTTCAGGCCGCGCTCGAAGACGGGAATGTCTTCGACGTCGACCAGATCGATGAGCAGGTTGGTTGCCAGATTCGACGAGCGCACGATCATCAGGCGCGCCAGCTCGCGCAGCGGCACGCGCTGGCCGACCTTCTCGTAGAGCGTGAACTCGCTGTCGTCATGCGGGTCGAGCGAGTAGTGGCTGGTGTCCGCGCTGCTGCGAAACCGGTTCGTCACCACCATGCCGCTGTCGAGCGCCAGCGTGCCGGCCTCGACCTGCCGCAAGATCTCGAGCAGCACGGGGACTTTCATGGTGCTGGCGGCGTGCATGACGACGTCGCCATTGATGTGCAGTTCGCGGCCGTTCGACAGGTCGATCAGCGAGAGAGCGACTTCGGCGCTGTCGGCCTGGGCAATGCGCGCGCGGATCGCCTGCTCGAGCGTCGGCAGCGCGGGCGGCGGTGCGGGCGTTTCGGCCTGTGTGCCGCACGCCGCCAGCAGGATGAGCACGAGTCGTCTCATGGTCAGTACAAGAGGTACGGCTTCGTGAGCTGCGCAAACGCGCGCGCCTGCGCATCCCAGCTGCGCGTCAGCTCCTCGTAGCTCGCGCCCGCATCGACCTGCCGCCGGAAGCTCGAGTTGCCGGCCAGCCGGTCGATGCCGGTGCCGATCCATTTGAACTGCTGGGGATGCAGCCTGCGGATCTCGACCAGCGCGGCCACCGCGACCCGGGTCGGATCGTAGGTGGTGCGATCGGTCACGATGAACCGGAGCCCGCGCACCAGCTGGCCGTCGTAGCGGTTGTCGCCCGGCGTGACCGGCGTCCAGGCCGCGAGCTCGAAGCGCACGCCGGGAAAGCGGTAGCCGTTCATCCGCTCCAGCAGGGCCTCATCGTTCATCCAGGGCGCACCCAGCAACTGGAACGCGGTCGGCGTGCCGCGGCCGACCGACACGTTCACACCCTCGAACAGGCACAGCCCGGGGTAGTGCGTGGCGCTTTCGATGTCGGGCATGTTCGGCGACGGCTTGATCCACGGCATGCCGGTCTCATCGTAATACTCACTGCGTTGCCAGTTCGCGGCCGGTACGACCACCAGGTCGGCGCCGATGCCGAACTGCTGATTGATCCATTTGGCCAGCTCGCCGACCGTCAGGCCGTGCCGCATCGCGACCGGATACAGACCAACGAAGGTGAGAGTATCGTTCACGTTGCCCTGCACGAGCGTGCCGCCGATCGGGTTCGGCCGGTCCAGCACCACGAAGCGCTTCTTGTTCTCCGCGGCCGCGTGCATCGCCAGCGCCATCGTCCAGGGGTACGTGTAGTAGCGCGCGCCGATGTCCTGGATATCGAATACCAGCGCATCGAGGTCGGCGAGCATCGCCGGCGTCGGCTTGCGGGTCTGACCGTAGAGCGAATAGATCGGCAGCCCCGTCTTCTCGTCGCGCTCGTCGCTGATGCGGACGCCACCCTCGGCGGCGCCGCGGATGCCGTGCTCGGGCGCGAACAGCGCGACCAGCTTCACGCGCGAGTCCGCCATCAGCGCATCGATGCTGCTGGTGCCGTCGCGCAGGCGACCCGTGTGATTCGTGATCAGCCCCAGCCGCTTCCCTCGCAGTGCCGCCATGTCGCCGGCCAGCAGCACTTCGATACCGGGTTTGACGGAATCGCTGACGGGCAGTGCATTGCCGGTCGAGATCGTCTGGGCCGAGGCGCATGCCGCCGTTGAAACGGTCATGAGCCAAAAAGTGTATTGCAGCAGAATCAAACGTCGGGTAGCTTCACTCTTTACCATTACTCCTCACGCTTTGAGAAATCCGTGCAAATCCGTGTAATCCGTGTGACCCGGGTGGTCTTCTACGCGCTCGCGCTCGGGCTCGCGGCCTGCTCCAGTGGCACGACCGGGGCGCCGCCCGCAGTGACGGTGCCGCCGCCGCCGCCGCGCGCACCCGTCGACGTCGCGACCGATACACGCTGGATCGATGAAACGCTCGCTGAACTGACGCTGCGACAGAAGGTCGGTCAAATGATCGTGCCGCGCATCAGCGGCGCGTACATGCCGATCGACGGCCCGGAGTATCAACGTCTCTACGATTGGGTAGTTCGGCAAGGCATCGGCGGTGTCATCATCACGCACGGTCCGATGTTCGAGCTGGCGGCCAAGCTCAACACGCTGCAGCAGCTGGCGCGGGTGCCGCTGCTGGTGTCCGCCGACATGGAGCATGGTCCCGGCCAGATCCTGACGACCGGCCAGATTCTGCCGTACGGCTTCGACAACGGCAGCGCGACGCGCTTCCCGTCCTTGATGGGTCTGGGCGCGACGCGCGACGAACAGCTCGCGTACGACCTCGGCCGCATCACCGCGCTCGAAGGGCGCGCGGCCGGCGTGCACATGACCTACGCGCCGGTCGTCGACGTCAACAACAATCCGGCCAATCCGATCATCAACACGCGCTCCTACAGCGCCGATCCCGGCCTGGTCGCGCGCATGGCGAGCGCGCATATCCGCGGTCTCCAGGAGCACCGCATGCTCGCGACCGCGAAGCATTTCCCGGGGCACGGCGACACCGGCACCGACTCGCACATCAACCTGCCGGTCATCACGGTGGACAAGGCGCGCGCCGACAGCGTCGAGCTGCCGCCGTACCGCGCGGCTATCGAGAGCGGCGTCGGCGCGATCATGACCGCGCACATCGCCTTTCCCGCGCTCACCGGCGACAGCATTCCCGCCACTCTGAATCCGGAGGTGCTGACCGGACTGCTGCGCAACGAGCTCGGCTATCAGGGGCTGATCGTCACCGACGCGATGGACATGGGCGCGATCATCAAGACGTTCGGCAACACGGAGGCCGCGATCATGGCGGTCAAGGCCGGCGCGGATCAGCTGCTCCAGCCGCTGCCGCGCGACGTGGTGCCGATGATCGATGCGATCGTAGCCGCCGTCGCGCGTGGCGAGATCACGGCAGCGCGCATCGACCAGTCGGTGCGCAAGCTGCTCGCGGCCAAGCAGTGGCTCGGGCTCGATCGCCAGCGCACGGTCGACCTGACGCGCATTCCATACACCATTGCGCGTGACGAGCACCTGAAGCGCGCGCAGGAGGCGGCGGACCGCTCGATCACCGCGGTGCGCGCGCGCCCGGGCCTGCTGCCGCTCAGAGCGGGCACGAAGATCGTGAGCATCATTTACGCGGATGACTACGATCCCTACACCGGCCGCACTTTCAACGGCGCGCTGGGGACCGCGCTGCCCGGCCTGCGCAGTATCACGCTGGACGCGTCGGCGGATTCGGCGCGCATCGCGCGCACGGCCGCGGCGATCGACAGCGCCGACGTCGTACTCTTCTCGCCCTTCATCCGCGTGACCGCGTACAAGGGCGAGCTGGCCATTCCGCAGCGCATCGCGCAGCTGGTCCAGGAGACGGCACTGCGCAAGCCGACCATCGTGACCTCGTTCGGCAATCCGTACATCCTGACGCAGTTCCCGCGCATCGAGAACTACATTCTGGCGTGGAGCCAGTGGGAGGTCTCGCAGCGCGCGGCCGCGCGCGCGTTGAGCGGCCAGATCCCGATCACCGGCAAGCTGCCGATCGCAATCCCGCCGTATCATCAGATCGGCGAAGGCGTCGAAGTCCGGCCGTGATGACACGACTCCAGCACTGCGCCGTCGCAGTTCTCGTCATGCTGGCCGCGTGCGGTCCGCGCATGCAGGGCGTTGCCACGGCCGCGCCCGATTCGGCCGATTGGGTCAATCGCACGCTTCGCTCGCTCACGCTCGAGCAGAAGATCGGGCAGCTGCTGATGATGCGGCTCGAGGGCGACTTCGAGAACGTGAACGGTCCGGGCATGCGGCGCGCGGAACGGCTGATCCGCCAGTACGAGCCAGGCGGCTTCGCACTCGGCATTGGCGGCCCCGCCGACGTCGCGCTCAAGGCGAACACATTGCAAGGCTTCTCGCGCCTGCCGCTCCTGATCGCGGCCGATCTCGAATGGGGCGCGGGCATGCGGCTCTGGCGGCCGACTTACCTGCCGTATGGCATGGAGGGCGGCGGCGGCACCGCGTTCCCCTTCAACATGGGCATTGGCGCGACCGGCACGCCCGCGCTCGCTGACACGGCCGGCCGCATCACCGGCACCGAAGCGCGTGCGGTCGGCATCAACTGGATCTTCGCGCCGGTGCTCGACCTGAACACGGATCCGGCCAACCCGATCGTCAACGTGCGCGCGTACGGCTCGAACTCGGATGATGTCGCGCGCTTCGGCGCCGCGTTCATTCGAGGTGCGACGCGGGCACGCGTGCTCACCGCCGCCAAGCACTTCCCCGGACACGGCGAGACGCATCTCGATTCGCACGTCGATCTGCCGGTCCTCGAGATCAGTCGCGCGCGGCTCGATTCGGTGGAGCTCGAGCCGTTCCGCGCCGGCATGAATGCCGGCGTCAGCGCCGTCATGACCGGTCACCTCGCCATTCCCGCCGTCATCGGCGATCGCATCACGCCCGCCACGATTTCACCGCGCGTGGGCCGCGATATCGTGCGCGATCAGCTGGGCTTCGACGGGATTGTCGTGACCGATGCCATGACCATGGGCGCGCTGCGCAAGGTGCCGGGCTACACGCCGGGCGAGATCGCGGTGCGCGCGGTCGAAGCCGGAGCCGACGTCGTGCTCGGGCCGCCCAGTCTCGAGCAGGCTCACGCGGCGCTGCTGGCCGCGGTGCGCGCGGGGCGCATCAGCGAGGCGCGCATCGACAGCTCGGTCGCGCGCATTCTGGGCGCGAAGGCATGGCTCGGCATCCACCACGAGCGCCTGGTCGACCTGGCGCGCGTCAACCAGCTGGTCGCGTCACCCGCGCACGAGGCCGCAGCCGCCAGAATTGCGCAACGCTCCATCACGCTGGCGCGCGACAGCGCGGCGCTGCTGCCGCTCGATCCGCGCGAGAACCAGCAGCTCGCGCTGATCGCGTTCAGCGCGCCGAACGACGTGAATGCCGGACGCACGCTCGCCAACGAGCTGCGTGCCATCTACGGCCCCCGCGTCACGCTGACGCGCCTCGATGAGTCGCTCGCGAGCGAGGCGTACGATCGGGCGGTGGCGAGCGCGCGCGGTGCGGATGCGGTGATCTTTGCGACTTTCCTCATGCCGATCGCGGGGCAGGGACACATCCGCGTGCCAACCAGGGCGGAGGAGATCGCGGCACGCATCGCGCAACTCGGGAAGCCGACTGTCGTAGCTTCATTCGGTGATCCGTACGGACCGGCGCGGCTGCCGCTGGCGAGCACGTACCTGATCGCCTGGCAGCCGCGCAGCCTGCACGCGCAGGTCGCGGCCGCGCGCGCGATCGCGGGTGTCGCGCCCATTACGGGCACGCTGCCGATCGACCTTGCCGGGCTGCCACGCGGGTCGGGGCTGAAGAGGGGAATGCTGAATACGGAGCTGTCGCTCGCGCGGCCCGAGGACGTGGGCATGGATGCCGGCATCCTCGCGCGTGTCGACAGCATCATCATGGCGGCGCTCGCGGATCGCGCCGCGCCCGGCGCCGCGGTCGCAGTCGGCCGGCATGGCCGGCTCGTCAAGCTCGAGGGCTACGGCCGGCTCGACTACCGCGACGGCTTCGCGAGCGTCACCGACTCCAGCATCTACGATCTCGCTTCGCTGACCAAAGTGGTGGGGATGACGACCGCGACCATGATGCTGATCGACGACGGCCGCATCGATCTCGATGCGCCGCTCACGCGCTATCTGCCGGAGCTGCAGCAATACCCGGACATGCAGGCGATCACGGTGCGCAACGTGTTGCTGCACAACGCGGGCTTCCGCGCCTTTGCGCCGTTGTACCGCACGGCGAAAGGGCGCCAGGAATACCTCAACGCAATCGCGGCGCTGCCGCTCGACTACCCGACCGGCACGCGCACCACCTACAGCGACTTCGGCCCGATCCTGCTCGGCATCGCGATCGAGCGGCTGACCGGCCAAACGCTCGATCAGTTCCTGAGCGAGCGGCTGTTCGAGCCGCTCGGCATGCGCGACACGTACTTCAATCCGGCCGCTTCGCTGCTGCCGCGCATCGCGCCGACCGAGGTGGACACGACTTTCCGCAGGCGCCAGCTGCACGGCTCGGTGCACGACGAGAACGCGTTCGCAATCGGCGGCGTGTCCGGTCATGCGGGTCTCTTCTCGTCCGCGCGCGACCTGGCGAAGTTCGCGCAGATGCTGCTCAACGGCGGCTACTACGGCGGCAAGCGTTACATCTCGCCGAACACGCTCGCACTGTTCACGCGCAGGCAGAACGAGGGCGCGAGCCGCGCGCTCGGCTGGGACACGCCGGCGCCGAACTCATCGGGCGAGGCCTTCAGCAGCAGCGCATTCGGCCATACCGGCTTCACCGGCACCAGCATGTGGCTGGACCCGCGGAGCGGCGTCTTCGTGATTCTGCTGACCAACCGCGTCAATCCGACCCGCGAAAACCAGAAGCACGTGCCGCTCCGGCGCGCGCTCGCAGAGGCAGTACAGACCTCTACGCAATGAGATCGTAATGCAACTCCTCGACTGGTTGATCATCGGCGCCTACTTCGTGCTGTCGGCGGGCATCGGCATCGCGTACACGCGCCGCGCGGGCTCGAGCGTGACCGAGTTCTTCGTGTCCGGCCGCTCGCTGCCCTGGTGGCTGGCGGGCACCTCGATGGTGGCGACCACCTTCGCGGCGGACACGCCGCTGGCGGTCACCGGCATGGTCGCGCAGAACGGCGTCGCAGGCAACTGGCTCTGGTGGAACATGGTCATGAGCGGAATCCTGACCGTGTTCTTCTACGCGCATCTCTGGCGGCGCGCCAACGTGCTGACCGATGTCGAGTTCACCGAGATCCGCTACAGCGGCCGGGCCGCCGCCGCGCTGCGCGTCTTCCGCGCGCTCTACATGGCGCTGCCGATCAACCTGATCATCATGGGCTGGGTCAACCTGGCGATGATCAAGATCCTGGACGTGGTGCTCGGCGTCGATCCGCTCCAGGCTTTCCTGATCATGTTCACCGTGACCATGTCGTACTCGGTGCTGTCGGGACTGTGGGGCGTGGTGGTCACGGACTTCGTGCAGTTCCTGATCGCGATGGGCGGCTCGATCGTGCTGGCGGTCTACGCGCTCAGAAGAGTCGGCGGCATCGACACGCTGGTGGCCAGGCTGCCGGAGCACTACGGCTCTTCCGAGGCGGCGCTCTCGCTCTTCCCGGCCGCGGGCGCGACCTGGATGCCGCTCACCGCGTTCCTCGCGTATCTCTCGGTACAATGGTGGGCGACGTCGTATCCCGGAGCCGAGCCGGGCGGCGGCGGCTACATCGCGCAGCGCATCTTCAGCGCGCGCACCGAGCGCGACGGCGTGCTCGCCACGCTCTGGTTCAACATCGCGCATTACGCGATCCGGCCATGGCCGTGGATCCTGACCGCACTGTGCGTGGTCGTGCTGTATCCCGGCCTCGAGGACCCGGCCTCCGGTTACCTGCGCGCGGTCATCGACCTGCTGCCGGTCGGCCTCAAGGGCTTGATGGTCGCGGCCTTTGCCGCCGCGTACATGTCGACCATCGCGACGCAGCTCAACTGGGGCGCGTCGTACCTCATCAACGATCTCTATCTTCGCTTCGTCAATCCCAATGCGGAGCAGAAGAAGGTCGTGCTGTTGTCGCGCGTCGCGACCGCGCTGGTCTTCGTGCTGTCGGGCATCAGCACGTACTGGCTGTACCAGGCCGGCTCGATCGAAGGCGCCTGGCGCATCATCATCGCGCTCGGCGCGGGCACCGGCCTCGTCTACATCCTGCGCTGGTACTGGTGGCGCATCAACGCGTGGTCCGAGATCAGCGCCATGGGCGCCGCCCTCATAACGTTTTCGGTGCTTACTTTTGGCGGCGTGTTCGACCCGATCGATGCGCTGGAGGGCGCGTACCTGATGCTGGCGACGACGGTCGTCACCACCATTGTGTGGCTGACCGTGACCCTGCTCACCGCGCCCACGGCACGTGAGACGCTGCTGGCCTTCTACCGGCGCGTCCGCCCGGGTGGCCCCGGCTGGCGGCGGGTGCAGCAGGAGCTGGGGCTGCCGGCCGAGCCGATCGCCGGCGGCGCGCTCAGCTGGATCAACTGGCTGGCCGGCGTGGTCGCCGTCTACGCCACCCTCTTCGGCATCGGCAAGCTGATCTTCGGGCCGCGCGTGCAGGCTGTCATTTATCTTGCAGTGGCCGCAATTTCATTCGCGATCATATCCCGCAATCTGAAGGCTGAAACCTACTCCGAACATGGCACACACTGAACGAGTTCCGGTCGTCGTCGTCGAGCAGTACGACGACATCGCGCGCCTGGTGGCGAACCGCATTGCAACCCTGATCCGGACGAAGCGCGCCGCGCGCGAGAAGACCGTGCTCGGCCTCGCCACCGGCTCGACGCCGATCGGCGTCTACCGCGAGCTGATCCGCATGCATCGCGAGGATGGTCTCGACTTTTCCGGCGTCGTGACCTTCAATCTCGACGAGTACTACCCGATGCCGCCGAACAGCATTCACAGCTATCACCGCTTCATGTGGGAGAACCTGTTCAACCACATCAACGTGAAGCCGGAGAACGTGCACATTCCGCGTGGCGATGGGGCGCGCGAGGAAGTGGAAAAGCTGTGCCAGACGTACGAGGCGGAGATCCGGAAGGTGGGCGGCATCGACTACCAGATTCTCGGCATCGGCAAGACCGGCCACATCGGCTTCAACGAGCCGGGCTCGGGGCGCGAGTCGCGCACGCGCCTGGTCGCGCTGGACACCATCACGCGCCGCGATGCGGCCGCCGATTTCTTCGGCGAGGAGAACGTGCCGATCGAGGCGATCACGATGGGCGTCGCGACCATCATGGACGCGCGCGAGATCGCGCTGATCTCGACCGGCGAGCACAAGGCTCCGATCATCCGGCGCGCCGTCGAGGGCGATATCAACGCGGATGTAGCGGCGACCTATCTCCAGCAGCACTCTAACGCGACGTTCTACGTGGACGCGCCATCCGCGGCGGAGCTGACGCGCATCAAGACGCCCTGGGCGCTGGGCGAAGTGCGCTGGCACGCGCGGCTCGAGCTGCAGGCGGTGATCTGGCTGAGCGAGGTGACCGGCAAGTCGGTGCTGAAGCTGGATGACAGTGACTACCGCGACCATCACCTCAGCTCGCTGCTCGCGCGCCACGGCTCGGCCGGCCCGCTGAACGGCGAGGTGTTCAACACGCTGATCAGCAAGATCCGCGGCAAGAGCAAGCTGCCGCGCGACAAGCGCATCATCGTCTTCTCGCCGCATCCGGACGACGACGTGATCTCGATGGGCGGCATCCTCAACAAGCTGCACCAGAACGAGAACGACATTACGGTCGCGTATCAGACGTCGGGCAATATCGCGGTGTTCGATCACGAGGTCCGCAAGTATCTCGATTTCCTGGCGCGCTTCGCCGGCGCGTTCGAGCTGAACGCGCGCAACGAGCTGAACGATCTGATCGACGAGGTCGAGCTGTTCCTCGACAGCAAGGAGCCCGGCCAGATCGACAGCGACGCGGTGCTGCGCATCAAGAAGATCATCCGCGAGGCGGAGGCGATCGCCGGCATCGAGACCTTCGGCATGGCGCGCGAGCAGGGGCGCTTCCTGAACCTGCCGTTCTATCAGACCGGCAAGGTCAAGAAAGACCCCATCGGCCCGGTGGACGTGGAGATCGTGCTCGCGCTGCTGAACGAGCAGCGGCCGGAGTTGATTTTCGTGGCGGGCGATCTGTCCGACCCGCACGGCACGCATCGCATGTGCAAGGAGGCGGTCGATCGCGCGCTCGCGCAGTACAAAGGCGAGCCGCCCGAGGTGTGGTACTACCGCGGTGCGTGGCAGGAATGGTCGATCGCCGAGTCGGATGTGCTGGTACCGCTCTCGGAAGAAGAGCTGCGCACGAAGATTCTCGCGATCTTCAAGCACCAGAGTCAGAAGGACAAGGCGCCGTTCCCCGGACTCGACGATCGTGAGTTCTGGCAGCGCGTCGAAGAGCGCAACACCACGACCGCCGCGCTGGTCGATCGGCTTGGCCTGCCGGAGTACTACGCGATGGAGTCGTACGTCGTGCGCCGCGACGGGCGGCCGGTCGAATCGGAGATGATTTCGACCAGTGCGCTGGGCGCGACGGCCGCGGTCGAGGCGGTGCTCGCGGGCGGAGCTCGATGATCGCGAGCTTCGGCGTTCTCGATCTGGTCGTTCTCATAAGCTACATCGTCGCGGTTACAGCGTTCGGCACCTGGCTCGGCACCCGCCAGAAGGACGCGCGCGACTACTTCCTCGCCGATCGCAGCATCCCCTGGTGGGCGGTCTGCTTTTCGGTCGTGGCGACCGAAACCAGCGCGCTGACCTTCATCAGTGTGCCGGCCACCGCCTACAACAGCGACCTGTGGATGCTTCAGCTCGCGATCGGCTATCTGCTCGGCCGCCTGCTGGTCGCGGTCGTGCTGCTGCCCGCGTACTTCCGGGGCGAGCTGACTACCGCGTATGCGCTGCTCCAGCGCCGGTTCGGTCTGGGCGCGCGGCGCTTCGCGTCCGTGATCTTCATGATCACGCGCGCGCTGGCGGACGGCGTGCGCGTTTTTGCAACCGCGATCCCGATCAAGCTGATCACCGGGCTACCGTACTGGCAGGCCATCGTGATCACCGGCGTGTTCACGCTGATCTACACGTATTACGGCGGCCTGAGCGCGGTGGTCTGGGTCGACGTCGTGCAGCTGTTCATCTACGCGTTCGGCGGCCTGGTCTCGCTCTACGTCCTGCTGCAGATCGTGCCGCTCGGCTGGGAAGGTATCGTGGCCGCGGCCGCCGATGCCGACAAGCTGCGCATCTTCCACCCGGAGGGCGGCTTCGCGGACGGACGGTGGATGCTGACCGGACTGGTGGGCGGCGCCTTCCTGTCGATGGCATCGCACGGCGTCGATCACATTATCGTGCAGCGGCTGCTCGCGTCAAAGTCGCTGCGCGATGCGCGCAAGGCGCTGATCACCAGCGGTGTGATCGTGATCGCGCAGTTCGCGCTCTTCCTGCTGGTCGGTGTCGCGCTGTACGCCTTCTTCCAGGGGCAGGCCTTTGCGACGCCGGATGAGATCTTCCCGCGCTTCATTGTCGAGCAGCTGCCGGACGGCGTGCGCGGCCTGGTGATCGCCGGCATTCTCGCGGCCGCAATGTCGACGGTCGCCTCGTCGCTCAACTCATTGGCCTCGGCCACCACGCACGACATCTACGCGCCGCTCTCGAAGCAGGGCGAGGACCAGACGCACCTCATGAAGATGGGCAAGCGCTTCACGCTGCTGTGGGGCGCGATTCTGATCGGCGGCGCGATCCTCTTCCAGTTCGCGCAGCAGGGCACGCCGGTCGTCGTCATCGCGCTCGAGATCGCATCCTTCACGTACGGCGGCCTGCTCGGCGGGTTCCTGCTGGGCGTGCTGTCGAAGCGCGCCGACCAGGTGGACGCGATCATCGGCATGAGCACGGCCATCCTGCTCATGAGCGTGCTGTGGGCGATCCAGCAGTTCGGCATCGTGGACCGCTTCGTGGCGGGACTGTGGTTCGCGCTGATCGGCTCGACGATAACAGTGCTGACTGGCATGCTGAGCGCGCGTATCAGGGGATCCAATGCGAGTGTGGAAAACGCGTGAGTTTCTATATCGGCATTGACGGCGGCGGCACGCGCACGACCGCCCTCGTTACGGACGAGAACGGGACGGAGCTGGCGCGGCTGGACGGCGAGCCCGGTCTGGTCGACGTGCTCGACCCCGAGGCCGGCGCGCACGTGCTGGCCGGCCTGGCCAGCGCCGCGCTCGCGCAGGCCAAGGTCAACGCGCGCGCCAGCGTGCTGGTCTGTGCACTCGCGGGCGCCGCTCGCGAGCCGGAGCGCACGCGGCTGGAAGAGCGGCTCGCCGCACAGGGCGTCGCCGTGCAAGTGCATGTGCTGAGCGACTTCGAGGCCGCAGTTCAGGATGCGTTCGGCAACGGCTCGGGCATTCTCGTGATCGCCGGCACCGGCTCGAGCGCGTGGGGGCGCAACCAGGATGGCCGCGCCGCGCGCGCCGGTGGCTGGGGCCAGCTGCTGGGCGACGAAGGCAGCGGCTACGCACTCGGGCTCGCGGCGCTGCAGAACTGCGTGCGCGCGCACGATGGTCGCGGCACCGACGAGCGCTGGATTCGGCTGGTGCTCGCGCATACAGCCGTGGCGACGCCGGAGGCGCTGGTGCGCTGGGCGGCCGGCGCATCGAAGGCCGACATCGCCGCGCTCGCGCGCATCGTCTTCGAGGCGGCCGATCAGCGCGTGGCCGGCGCGCACGTCCTCATTGAGGAGGCGGCGACCGAGTTGGCGCGCCATGTCGGCGCGCTGTACGAGCGCCTCAATCCCTGGTCGGAGCCACCGACCATCGCACTGAGCGGCGGCCTCGTCTCACCCGAGCGGCCGCTGCGCGCGCAGGCAATTCGCCAGATCGAGCGGCTCGGCCTCAAGCTGCCGATCTTCGAGGACCGCATCGATGGCGCACGCGGCGCCGCCGCCCTCGCGCGCCGTCGCTAGGCATGCGGGCGCCGGCGCGGCCGAGGACGCGGGCGCGGGAACTATCCGGGCGCGAATTACGGGTCGCGGGCGCGGGCGCGGTCCCCAA